>NZ_AGAF01000016.1 GCF_000224515.1 Desulfosporosinus sp. OT
TGATGCAGCAGCTGATTTAACTGGGCAAGCCAATCATTTAGGGGTGACCATCGAAGCAGATATAATCAAACAAAAACAGGCTACTAATAACGGGGGCTATACTGCCTTAAACTTTGGAAAAACCAGTCCGCTGGTTTATGAAAAATTATCCTCTCAGCATCTGATTGATTTAACTCGCTATCAAGTGGCTAATTGCTATATGGGGAGAGCGGGATTGATTAATTCTGGAGGCCCTTCAGGCGAAAATGATTTGCAACAAGCTGTCAAGACAGCAGTCATCAATAAAAGAGCAGGTGGCATGGGCATGATCTCAGGTAGAAAGGCCTTTCAAAAGCCGATGGGTGAGGGGATAGAATTGCTTAATGCCATCCAAAATGTATATATTGATAGAGGTATTGACATAGCTTAAGCAAGGGCATACTCAAAATTCTCAGGCTATTTCCAATAAGTTACATCTCTAACCAAAAGAAGTTATGAAAAGAGACTGATCATGAAAATCCCAGACTCTGGTAGACCGGGTTTCGTGATCAGTCTTATTTTTATACTAGATACTATATAAGACACTCAATCAACTAAGGTCAGCGCTTGGCAGCAGCCAAGTTTTCTTTACTCACTTGTTGAATGTAGTTTAATTCCTCTGCCCGTCACTTGCCGGTAGACAGCTTCAATAGTAAATGATAAACCTAGCATAATGATTAGCACCCACACTTCTTTCGGTGCTTCATTAGCCCGTTGCCAGATCAAGATACCCAAAGCTATCAAATTTACAAGCATCCCTGCTAATGATATTATTCTATGACTCCGGGTCTGTTTGTAAAGCTTGTAATTAGCATAATTGACCGCAGCAAAAATTAGTAAAAACCCCGCACTACCCATAGTAGAAATACTAGACAGGTCAAAAAAATTGGCTACTAATAAAGTCAAGCCTGAAGTAATAAAAAGTCC
The DNA here is from genome assembly GCF_000224515.1 of Desulfosporosinus sp. OT. Taxonomy (GTDB): domain Bacteria; phylum Bacillota; class Desulfitobacteriia; order Desulfitobacteriales; family Desulfitobacteriaceae; genus Desulfosporosinus. The sequence goes on from NZ_AGAF01000016.1 coordinate 946, forward strand.
TTCCAAGGGTTGGTGCCAAACCTTTCTCTCCAGGACAACTGGCAATTCGCCCTCTTTGGCTATAATATAGCTCACCCTCGATGCTCCGTATAGAGTTGCATTAATTGCTGAGGCAGTCGACAAAAGGGCTGCAATTGTAATAAGAGTATAACCAAAACTACCCAGGAATGGTTTTGCTGCGGCGGCTAAAGCGTAGTCTTGGGCAACGACTATCAGCTTAATTGGTAAATTTCCTAAGGTTACCGCAGAAATAAGGACATAAAGCACGATTACAAATCCAACTGCGCTAAAATATGCTTTGGGGATCGTCTTGTTAGGATTGCGCATTTCACCTGCTGTGTTCGCTATAAGTTCAAACCCTTCATAAGCAACAAAAATAATCATACCTCCTGCTATTAGCTGGAATGGCTGAGCCCAAGAGGATGGTTGCATGGACTGAAGATTAACACTCCGTAGACCTGCCGCGATAAACAGAATCAGGATCGTTATTTTAAAACCTACAACCCATTCTTCTAATTCACCAACTACCTTGGCATTGAAGAGATTTAAACCAGTTAGGAGAATAATGATTGCACTAATTAAGACGTGTTTCCATATTAATTGTGATGCGGTTGGAAAGAACATAGCGCCATAACTACCAAAGGCGTAGGCATATAGGGAGAGCATTATTACATAACTCATCCATAATAGGACATTAAGTCCACCAGCAGTCAGCCCCACCCCAAAGGCCTGATTTAAAAATTCCACCGTTCCTCCCTGACTCGGGTAGGCAACAGATAATTTGGCGTAGGAGTAGGCCGTCACGAGGGCAACTAATCCAGCAATAGCGAACGCCACTGGGGTTCCTCCTTTGGCAAGTTGAACCGCCAATCCCAATACGGCAAAGATACCTCCACCTACCATTCCACCAACGCCAATTGCCACTGCTGACCAATAACCCAGAGACTTTTCTCCACTTTGTTCAATCATTGTACCTGCCCCGTAATAATAAATTCGTCGGCTTGCTTGTGAGCTTTCAAATGTCAAAGCCTCCATTTTTGTAGGATTAGTTACTTTTTCAAATAAGTAACGTCATGGTCATTATATCCGCCAATTTATGGACAGGCAATACTGTCAGCATTCAACCTTTTAAAACAGTGTTAACATTTTTTGGTTGCATAAGGCTCTCCAGTAGGGCAAGAACTCTCAAATCAGGTCGTCGGAATATCGATTGATAGACAGGTATCGCTGCAATTCACGCAAAAGTTAGCGAATCTATAAATTTTAAAAAACAACAAGCAGCTTCTACCAAAATAGGTAGGAGCTGCTTTCGCATGGTAAGTCACATACGGTGCAATACTGCTTTAGTGATGAGCTTCGTCTCTTTTTTCCGCGATAAAACCATTAATACTTTCTTTGCGTCGATCATTTTTAGCTTCTAAAGTTTGCTTCTCATCAGCTGAAATCTCACCAGCATGCTCATCCAAGTAATCCTCTGATTCATGCAACTTGGCAATGGTGTTGTCGATATGTTCTTGCAGGTGAGCCTCGTTATCCGCTCGATTATCCGGTTTGGCCAATGTAAATCCCTCCTAGTTATTCATAACTGTCTTTATAGGATGGCCTAAATCAAAAGCTGCTATGCGGGTAAATATTCAATCCGCGTTTCTTTCTAGAGTATTAACCTACAAAATCCGTGAAAGGATAAGCACAAGAGAGGTAATTGCCTTAAAAAACTCCCAGAAGTATTTTTTGGCTTATGTTTGAGTTAGCAGTCCCGCTCTTTATGTTTGTGATAGCCATGCATTGAAGTTGAGGTTAAAGCCGACATGACAAATGGCGGCCAAATTGGAGAAAAGCCCTAATCACCAATCACTGAAGACTAAAAAGTATGTTAGGAGTGTTGAGATGGAAGGATCATGGATAGCGTTATTACCTTTTTTGGTGGTAATTCCGATTTCTATTGTAACAAAACAAGTTCAACCAGGTCTTCTTGTTGGGTTAATTCTGGGGAGCTATTTGAAACAGCCGGATATTTTGGGCGGAGTAAAGACTTTAATTGGGTATATCGTAGACAATATGGTTAAGCAGAATAACATCCGTATCATCATTTTCCTCTATGTTTTTGCGGGCTTGATCAGCTTGACCAAGCTGACGGGTGGAATTAAAGGTTTTGTCAATTTAGTCGGGCATAAAGTAAAAACAAAAGGTGCGGCAATGTTGTTAACCTGGCTATCAACAATCGCTACATTTTCTGATCCTGATTTCAGGATCGTAACGATCGCTCCAATCATGAAAGCATTGAGGCAAAGATTACAAATTTCTAAGCAGGAGATTGGTTTCGTCATCGAGGCAACCTCTAATCCGGTCGTTGTGCTTATTCCAGTAGCCACTGCATTTGTTGGCTATATGGTTTCGGTGACAGGGACAGCTCTTCAGCACGTGGGGATTAAGGAAGCACCCTACATCATTTATATTAAGAGTATCCCATTTAATTTTTTTTCCTATGTGATTATTGCTTTAGGTATCTATTATAGCTTTTTTCGTGATTTCGGTGGAAAGAAAAGAGAAGGGAAGTCGGAAGCGAGCAATGCTAGGGCAAATGGCCAGGACCCAAATTCGCTGCAAGGCGAAGAAGATCTTGAAGAGTGTTATCGGGCATTCGAGAAAGACACGCAGAGCAAGCCCTGGAATTTAATTCTGCCACTCATCTCCGTCTTAGTGGGAACGATCTTTTTAAGCTGGTGGGACGGGCATCTGAAATCCAGTAGTTTCATGGGTGCTTTCCTAAAAGCTGACGCCCTAGGTGTCATGCTTGAGGCCGTGTTCATTTCTTTGTTTCTTTCACTCATCTTTTACTTATGCCAGCATTTCAGCGTTGCCAAGCTCGTAACACATTTCATCAAAGGTGGCAACGAATTGGTTTCAGTCATTATCATGTTAACCCTAATCTGGGCGCTGTCCGCCGTGTCCGAAGATTTGGGATTCTCCAAATATATAGCGGCACAAGTTGCTGGTCGAGTTCCTCATGCCTTTATTGCGCCAGTAATGTTTCTGCTGGGTGGTCTGATTTCATATTTTATTGGGTCATCCTGGGGTACGTGGGGTTTACTAATGCCCTTAGGAGTAACTCTGGCCCACCAATCGGGAGGCAATATCTTACTTGTCATAGGTGCCGTCTTTGCTAGTGGGACTTTTGGCGCTTTTGCTTCGCCGTTAAGTGATAACACGGTTACCTTGTGTACGATTCTCGATCTTCCAGTCATGGAATATTCACGCCTGAAGTTAAAACCAGCCTTATTGGCTGCGGCGATAACGACCGTACTGTTTGGCGTGGCAGCTATGGTGTTTCATTAATATGAGCGGTCATGAATTCTGTTTAATTGATATCGTATCGAATAAGATAGTGAGCAGACTATTCCTTATTCGCACCTTAATATCAAGGGCAGGATTAATCTTACTAAAGAAATCAAGTCCATTCAAAGCGGCCAACACGATTATTGTTGTGCCTTCCACATCTAAATCGCTACGAAAAATTCCGTCTATAATTCCTGCTTCAAGGATATCTTTAAAACTATTAACAAAAAAGTGATGTAATTCTTTAACACACTCATCAATTTTCTTATTAAAGGTAATATTGCTATAGGCTTCCGAAAACAAAGTATTCGGATAGGGTTTACTAATATAACTACAGTAACCCGTAATAAATTTTTCTAAGACTTCTACAGGATTTCCAAAATTCAATAATATCTTTCCGGTTACGCGTTTGATCATTTTGGTTTCATATTCAATGCAGTATGCTAAAAGTTCCTCTTTAGATTTGAAGTATTTATACAATGTTGATCGCTTGAGGCCTGCGGCCTTAGCTATCTCATCCATGTCAATTCTAGTGTAACTTACTTGAGCAAACCTTTCGCGGGCATTTTTAATAATTGCCTCCCGCTCATCAATCAATTGAACATCAGCATCGTCTTGTCTTAGTTGATTTATTAGCATTTCTTTGGAGGAAAATATCTCATAAAACGTTCTTTTGCTGATCTTGCATTTTTTAGCTAGATTTGAAACGGTCAGCTTATCAATTCCCTCTGTATTGACAATATTTTGAGCACATTTAAGTATTTTCGATTGATAAAGTTTTATTCTATCCAAAAAATGCTAACCCCTTTGCGAAAAAGTGCGATTTTTTTTGATAAATGACTAGAACCATCCTAACGTGCAAAAGTATTATACGATATTGACAGGCATAAATGAAGGTAATATACTTAACATCGTGTAGAATTCGGTACCATAATTTAAATACTAGACGTATTGGATGCCCTACAAAGGATGCTTAAGAAAACTGATTTGATTTATTATTGCAGACCTCTGTTCATGCCCAAAATTATAATAAGGTTGATAAAGGCAAACTTAGCGAAAGTTAAGGACGCAAAGCCACGGGTCTTCTGCTTACAAGTAATGATCGCCGGGCTACCGAGGGGAACTTTAAAGCCGTACCCATTGGGTACGGCTTTTTCAAAACTTTGGATTGGCAACCGGGTTAGAAAGGAAGAATAGATAATGCGGATTTTGGTTGCGGATGATTCCTCGTTTATGCGGAAGATAATTCAGGCCGTGTTGGAAAGAGCGGGGCATCAAGTTGTCGGTGAGGCTTCAGACGGCCAAGAAGCTGTTAGCCGATACCAGGAATTAAAACCTGATCTGGTAATAATGGATATCACCATGCCAATAGTGAATGGACTAGAATCATTAAAAGAAATTCTTTGCTCCAATCCGGATGCCAAAGTATTAATGTGCTCTGCAATGGGGCAAGAGAGCATAATCCAAGAAAGTATTGAGTATGGTGCTAAAGGTTTTATAACTAA
>NZ_AGAF01000015.1 GCF_000224515.1 Desulfosporosinus sp. OT
TCCTCGTTGTCTCCTGTCGCTCCTGTCGCTCCTGTTACTCCTGTTGCCATCCTTTCGTCTCCTTACATAATTAATTAACAATAAATTGTTTTAAAAATGTGTCGAATATTTTACAATTTTTAAACTATATGCCAATAATCGACATTGCATATTCCTGATTTATGCTCTTCCTTTATGTTATTGAACGAGCTCGATTTTCGTTACCATTTATTCAAATTGCCGACCATTTCATTCTAAAGGCTCCGCTTAAACGCAAAAAAGTTAAATAGTAAAGTTCATTTAGTATGTAAACTGTAAACTGACCCATACCATAAAGCTCCACTTCACGTATCAAAAATCTTCCAAGCCAGCAAACACTTTTGTTGACTATGTATGACATGCCTACGGTGAAATAAAATTAATGAAAAAAAGTTCAATCTTTATTCATGGATGCTCGATTGAGAAGATGTGAACTTATTTTGAACAGATCGGTCTGATAACCTAGATATCAAAGAATGTTAAATAAACGGTCGCTTGTGGAGTCTTACTCCATAGCCACCATAGTTTTCTAACATTTACAAACCACTCCATACTATAATGCGTAGAAGATCGACGACAATATTACTACCAAATTCACTTGAAAACAAAACTGACACCATACGAAAGCCAGTGTCAGTCTGCAAAGCCTTTGTTATTCTTAGATAGGCCCTACTTTTTATCAAGTTAGCAGGGTACAGTTCAGTTTCCTGAATTGCCCCCTTTATATTTATTAATTATACCTTGCTAAAGTCATTTGGGCCCCTACGCTTGGTGCTAAATCCATAGTAAATGGAACAGCTGAGTTATTTCTAAGCGTTACGACATCTCCGGCTGTCAGTGATAATATTGCCTGCCCAGAAACCTCTCCAACTGCAACTAGTGCCGTAATGTTCGTTGATGCATCTGGTGTGCCGTTCACTGCAATAGCAATCGCTGAACCAAGTCCCACTGTTATGCTCACATTATAGTCAATTTGATAGACTCCGGTAGTAGTAACGGTTACTGTGGTAGTACCTGCAGTATGGGTAATATTAGAAAGTGGGCCATTATTACTGAATGGTACATCTGCGCCACCTGCTACTATTGCATCAGCTAAGGTTGCAAGTTCATATACATAACCAAAGGCAGCTAGACCTGCTCCCGTAGCTCCCGTAGCTCCTGTTGCTCCTGTTGCTCCTGTTGCTCCTGTTGCTCCTGTAATTCCACTGGGCCCTATTGGATCAAGTTCGGCGGGTACCAGGCGATGAGCTGCAACCAAATCCCCAGCTGCATCTTTTCCCCAAGCGGAGATTTCTACAGCATCGGAGCTGGTGATGAACTGAAATTCAAACTCGTCAAACTGTGCGTAATATACTCTTGTTGCCACTTCCCCTGGAGTCATAATAAACAACTCCAAAACATACAGTGTTTTTGTAGCCCCAGTCACATAATAGCCTGTTAAACTAGATCAACTTCTTCGGCTACAGCTCGATGGGCTGTAGTAAGATTCCCTGCTGCATCTTTTCCCCAGGCAGAAACTTCGACTGCCTGCGAACTAACATTAAATTGAAACTCGAAAGCATCAAATTGAGCAAAATAATTTCTCTGAGCCACCGCCCCTGCAGCGAGAATAAAAAGCTCCTGCACATATAGTATTTTTGTAGTTCCACTCTGGAAAAATCCCTCAATTTGAACGCTTACGCTAATTACATCATCATTTGAGATCAGGACTGAAAGCGTTGAGCTTGGTCTTACGCCCGAAACTGCAGTGTTTTCAAACAAACCTGTCGTTAATAAGGGCATATCACTTCACCTCCTAGTATGCCTTACTTTATAGTACGTATCTTGTACACATTGTGTTACCTTCCACTATTTTCTTTTAAATCTGAAACTAAGAAACATATGATCCTACCCTATAGACTAATCAACAATTAACGATCAGACTATCAAAATAGTTTCTAGTAAAGGACCTATTTTTCAGAACCGTATAAGAGCTTTATTGCATGCCATACATTCTGAGCGCCGATCACGACTGATCACCTATTAATACAAGTTAATACACTGTTCTACCTCCAACACTTTTCAAACCTCTGAAAATTCGTATCAAGCTTGATTAACCTCAACAGTTTTAACTTGATATACTGAAGTACATTTTCCTGTCTGATCCTTTCCCCAAACTAAAACATTGACGGCCTGCGAACTAATAAAAAATTGATACTCGAAGGCATCAAATGGAGTGTAATAGTTTTTCCGGGATACTGTGCCTGCGGTGAGAGTGAAAAACTCATCTATATACTTTACTTTCATGGTTCCATTCTGTAAAAATCCCTCAATTTGGATTGCTACAGTCGATATATCCTCATTAGAGATCTCCACTAATAGCGTTGAACTCGGTCTATCTCCCGCAACCATTCTGTTATCCAATAAACCCGTTGTTAGATAAGGCATATATACCCACACCTCCTAAATTATGGTTTTACTCATTGTATTGCTCATGTCCAACTTTTGTTACCATTGACTTAATCAAAAGAGGCTGTAACAAACTTGAAAATAAGTTTGTTACAGCCCTTTGTTAATCTTAGAAATCAGCTTGGTAATAATTAACAGGCGGTTTACAGTGAGGAGGTTTATCTGGACAGCATTCTTTATCTTGGATGGTAATCCACTCTGTTATTCTATGGCACCGATCAAACTCAACAAATATTCTCGGTGATCCCACTATTACTTCGGAAAAAATATCCATAAACTGTGGTGAGACTTCCTTATAGGCTATTACATCTGATTTACAAAGCTGAACAACCCAGAATATTTTATGCCGCCTTACAATAAATATGCTGTCTTCAATAAGTCCTTTACCGCCCTGCGGACAGGGACAAAATACCCACTTTGGTTTACATTGTTTAACACAACCTTGTATTTCGATAAGCAACTTATCCTCTGGTTCGTATCCGTATCCTAGTTGTTTTGGATCATCCATCACTTTTCCCCCTATTTTTTTTGATGGACCAGCAACTAGTTGTCCATCTAATCCAGTATATGGTTAGCATTGTCTAAATGTTCAATTGTCGAGAAATAAAGGGTGTTCGTTTATAGCCGTCACTTTAAAACACCCCACTCCCGACCTTCATTCCTAACTATTTTACCGATTCTGGAAAAATACAAATTTTTGTTATAGTCCCATTCGGGGGGACCTCCCCTCTCATAATAGCCTGCTACTCTGGTATGATATAAGTGTGCTGTTTTCGCATCTGTAAGACAGTACCTGCAACTGTTTCCTAACAATCGATCGATAAAATCCCGGTCATCATAAGCAATTCCTATAAAATCTTCATCATAGCCCCCGATCTCCATAAATTGACTACGATGTAAGGCCATCAGAAACGGCATGCGGGTATTTAAATTAACAGCTTTATCAAATAAATTGGAATCAAGAATTCCGTTATTCTTATTTAGACACTCCAGAAGAGCACCATCACGATCATCTTTGCCTATCGGGATGCCTAGTAATTTTGGGTTGTCTAAAATAGGCTTAATAAGCCTATCGATAGTTTCGTTAACATGAAACATTTCGGCACAACATATGACTAAAATATCTCCAGTTGATTGTTTTACTCCGATATTAATAGCAAAACTAGGCACCCGCCAAACTTGCTCTCCTTTCAAATTTCTTTGTCCAGCAAATATATATTTTATATTGAGTTTTTCTTTAAACTCAGTACATAGATTTTCAGTTTCATCCTGGATTCCATCATTAACAACTATTGTCTCAATATCAAATGGCATCGTCTGCAAAGATAAGGAGTATAATCCCCACCTTAACAAATGAACTCTTTGGTATGTGGTTATAATAATTGAAACTTTATGATTCATGCCCATCTATCCTTTCGTTAACATAGGTCCTAGCAATCAAGAATTTCTTGCAATAATCTTATTAACGTAAAAATTCACCTTTAACACTATGCTCTTGACCTACTAAAAGATGATGCTTGCTTAACAATGCCTCTGTTTCTTCGAAGGTCATCAGGAAATCACCGGAACTGTACTCTAACGACAGTGCTTGTAAACCGGGCTCTGCCACGAATAGTTCAGGAAGCATAGGCTTAACCGCATAATAGTCACCTCGATCATACGCTCGCCAAGCTTCTTCTTCAGAAATTAATACTTCATGAACCTTTTCCCCTGGACGAATTCCTGTATACTTTATTTTAATTTGCCTTTTTTCAATTAAGGCCTTAGCAACATCTACTATACGCGCAGCAGGAATCTTAGGAATATATATTTCGCCAGGCTTAGCACCTTGAAGGACAGCAAAAATTGTATCGACAGCACTTTCTAAAGGTAATAAGAATCTCGTCATTTCTTTGGTCGTAATCGTTAACGGTCCACCCTGTTTGATTTGTTCATGAAACAACGGAATAACAGAACCGCGCGACGCCAGCACATTACCATAGCGTACACAAATAAACCTAGTCTTGGGAAGCATCACATTTGCAGTGATAAAGATCCGCTCCTGCATAGCCTTAGAGATTCCCATGGCATTCACTGGTTTGCAGGCTTTATCCGTGGAGACCCCAACCACTGTTTCTACTTTAAGATTATTTTCACTAATAGCTCGAATTATATTTTCCGGACCAATTACATTAGTCCGTACCGCTTCAAATGGGAAGTACTCGCAAGAAGGAACTTGTTTGAGAGCAGCAGCATTGATAACAATATCCGCTTCCCGTAACACAGAACAAACAGAGTGATAATCACGGATATCTCCGATTCTAAACTCGATTAAGCGAGCAAAATTGTCATAGATCACTTCATCAGTAACATTTTGTTTGTTCTGGTATTCAACTCTCATAGCATGCTGTTTTGCCTCATCCCGCGAAAAAATAATGATTTTCTCAGGAGAACCGAGTTCTTTCTGTAAGATTCGACGAGTTAATACCTTACCAAGTGAACCTGTACCGCCGGTAATAACAATTACTTTATTATCAAAAATATTCATTTTTATCCTCCTCAGTTTAACCGTTTTGATACGGACCTTTCAGATAATCGTTATACATTCCACGAACCATTTCCGTCCAGGTTGGTGGATTATAGCCTGTCAAGGAACGAAATATTGATGAGTCCAACGAGCGATCAAGTTTAAAGCTATATTCAGGCTCGATCTCAATCTTTTTACCGTATTGAACATTGATAAGTTTAAGCAATTCGTATTTAGAAATTGGATTAGACGATACGTGATAAAGTCCCGTCATTTCCGGGTTCGGGATCACATAATCATGAATGATCCGGGATAATTCAACGGTTGAGAAGCCTGTATAAATAACGTTTCTAAAGCCACACACTTTTTCTTCTTGGCTAAGGAACCATCCAACTAAACCATAGTTTCCATTTAATTCATGCCCAATAATCGAAGTACGTAAGGTGACACAATGTGGGTAGGCTACTTCACCAAGGAATTTTGTCCTTCCATAAAGATCAATGGCATTGGGTAAATCTCTTTCCGTATAGCCACCTTGCCCTCCATCAAAGACACAATCACTGCTTATATGAATCATCCGAGCACCTGCTGCACCGCACAGCAAGGCAATCCGGTGCGGTAAAAGTGCGTTTGCGGTTATTGTCACTAGAGGGTCCTGAGCCTCCGGTAATTGCTTGATGATTCCGATACAATTCACGACAAGATCTGGCTTTACCTCGGCAAAGACCTTTACAAGGCTATCTGTTTGATGGATATCTACGTCTCGACACACCTTCTTGAATTGATCCGTTGATAACCAACCTGATAATTTCTTCGAGGAGCGAACAGTAGTAAAGACATCGAGACTTGAATCCTCTGATAAATAGCGGAACATGGTATGTCCTAACATCCCTGACCCTCCTAAGATCAATACCTTACTCATACCTCTCTCCCAATTCGACCATCTGCTAAAATAATAGTTTGCATTGTTTTCCCTTCTTCCAGTGAAATACGCGGTTTCTTCTTTGACTAATTGCTATATCGTATGTCAATGTTTGTATATCTGACACACGCTGTACATCAGAACATAAAGATAGACAATCCTTCAACAAAGAAAAGCGCTTGCGCTCAGCTTTCTGAGGGCAATAATCGCCGATAGGCAAGACTTCTGCAGTTTCACTCTCCCTACTTAAGGGGTTCATGAAACCTTATATAATTCTACGGTTTCATAGCGATTGTAATTTTCGTCAAAGATAAAAAGGCTGTAACAAACTCGAAAACGAGTTTTGTTACAGCCTTTTTGCTAAAAGTCAGCCTGGTAAAAATTAACTGGTGGTTTGTTATGGGGGACTTTATCTGGGCAGCATTCTTTATCTTGGAGGGTAATCCATTCTGTTATTCTATGGCACCGATCAAACTCAACAAAAATCCTTGGGGATCCTACTATTATCTCTGAAAAAATATCCATAAATTGTGGTGAGACTTCCTTAAAGGCTATCGCACCAGTTTTACAAAGCTGAACAACCCAGAAAATTTTATGCCGCCTTACAACAAATATGCTGTCTTCAATGAGTCCTTGACCTCCCTGCGGGCAGTGACAAAAAACCCATTTTGGTTTACATTGTTTAACACATCCTTTTATTTCTACAAGCAACTCATCCTCTGGTTCGTGCCCTTGGTGCATCTGATCGTCCATTACTTTTCTCCCCCTTATTTTTTGATAGAACAGCTATTAGTTGTCCATCTAATCCATTGTATGATCAGCACTATTCATGTGTTCATTATTGTAAATTCCCAGCTCATAAAAAAATTGCATCAACTTTAGGTATTAAGGTTCGATTATTTGGTTGATCTTTAATAATTGGTTGCCTCCAACACAAGATGAAATATATGTTGTCGCCACAACACTTCATAACAAACTAAGAAAATGGAATTGATTGAGGCTCACAGAATTCCAAATTTTCCTCATAAAATCATTAATCTTTGATCATGGAAAGGGACATTTAACAGAGATTGAGAAAACTAATTCTCTTTGGCCAAAACGGCATATTTTTCATGGACCATCAACTTCTAATTATGATTGACCTATTAATGTCTTGAGACAAGGATTATTCACCACTTTATGAGTGAATAATCCTCATTTCTATGAGAATGTACCACCTTGAAACTCCTGTTTTGCCTTTTCAAGATCAGCCATCGTCCCAATGTCAAACCAAAGGTCCTCGCTTTCATAACTTACCACCCGAGCATGTTCCAAAAGAAGACGCTGAACCAGGTCAGGCATATCAAAGCGTTTGTTTTCCGGAATTAACGAAAGAACTTTCTTATTGATGACATAAATCCCCATACTTGCCCAATAGCTAGTAGTTGGTTTTTCCGAATAGGCGGCTATTTGACCATCCTTAATCTCTAAGACTCCGAACGATGAACTGACAGACTTCTTCTGTACAGCTACTGTCATATCAGCTTTCATCGCCACGTGGTGCGCATACAAAGCTTTGAAGTCTAGGGTTGTCAATTCATCCCCATTGACAACCAGAAAGTTCTCCTCTAAATTATTAACCATTCTTAACGGACCCGCTGTTCCTAAGGGATCCGTTTCCACAGAATAACGAATCTTCAATCCAAAACAGCTTCCATCCTGAAAGTACATTTTTATGAAATCCGCAAGATAACCCAAACACATAATAATTTCGTTAACCCCAGCCTGCTGAAGTTGATGCACAAGAATTTCTGCTATCGGTTTATCCCCAATGGGAAAAAGTGGTTTGGGTAAAATACGAGAAAAGGGATCTAATCGTGTACCACGACCACCCGCTAAAATAATAGTTTGCATTGTTTTCCCCTTCTTCATCTTTTCAAATTTGGTACTTCCCTATCTGAAAACGATTCATATGGGCAGCAATCCAGGCTACCGTTCTTTTGATCCCTTCCTCCAGTGAAACACGAGGTTCCCACCCTAATGTTTCTTTGGCTAATCGATTATCTGCTAAAAGACGGGTTACCTCGCTCTTACTCGGGCGAACCCGCGCCTCGTCCACGACAATTTCTGCTGTGCTCTTTAAAGTATTTATAATAACCTGGGCTAATTGCCCAATGGAAATTTCCTGACCAGAACCTACATTAATGACCTTTCCGTCCGCCTTCTGAGACTGGGCCGCTTTCATAAATGCCTCTGCTGTATCCGTCACAAAGGTAAAGTCACGTAGGGTATCGGTATTTCCAAGGCGTATTTCTTTACAGGCTAAGGCCTGAGTGATAAGGGTTGGAATGACAGCTCGAGCGGATTGGCGAGGTCCATAACAATTGAACGGTCTAATCGTGACAACCGGTAGATCGAAGGAAGCATAGAAACTTTCGGCTAACTTGTCTGCCCCGATTTTACTGGCTGAATAGGGGGACTGACCCTGAAGAGGATGGGCCTCGTCAATCGGGACATAACGTGCCGACCCGTATACCTCACTGGTTGAAGTATGGACGACTCGACTCACTCCATGATCCCGTGCAGCTGTAAGAATATTGAACGTTCCCAAAATATTAGTTTCCACAACCTCGCGTGGATTCTTATAGGAATAAGGGATTCCAACCAACGCTCCTAGGTGAAATACAGCGTCACACCCCTTAACCGATCGCTCAATCACATCTGCATCACGCAGGTCTCCAGCAATGAATTCAATCTGATCTAGTATCTTTGGCTCTAAATCTTCCAGGTTCCCTCGGCCATCTCTGGAATTATAACGAATAAAAACACGAACCTTGGCTCCCGCTTTGACCAAAGCCTCTGTCAAGTGACTACCGATAAATCCACCAGCTCCTGTTACCAAGACCTGTTTTTGTTCCCACTCCACGCTCTTCCATTCCCCCTTCATTAATTAATTGCTATATCGTATGTCAGTGTTTGTATATCTGACACACGTTGTACATCGAAGCGTACGGATAGCCAATTCTCGCTACTATTTCTACATGTTGATAAGTGGAAGCCTTATCTCGCCCTGGATAAAAGAAAACTTGGCTACCGCCAAGCTAGTATTAGAAAGAGGAGTCCTTTGGGTTGCCAAAGGGCTCCTCTTTCTAGAGGCTAAATTATACTATTGGGTTAAGCTCCTCAGCTAGTACCCGTTGTGCAGCGACCAAGTTCCCTGCAGCATCTTTACCCCAGGCTGAAATTTCTATGGTACCAGCAGTGATAAATTGAAATTCAAAGGCGTCAAAATCAGCAGTATAATTTCTTACTACGGCCGTATTTGCTGGAATGGCAAATAATTCCAAAACATACGTGTCTCTTACTGTATCCCCGATTAACCGTATCCCCGTTATTTCAACGGTACCAGGAATAACAAGGTCATCATTGGAGATTCTTATTTGAAACGTTGCGGAGGGCCTTACACCAAGGACTGGTGTGTTATCGATCAATCCAGTTGTTAAGAAAGCCATTTGGTTTATCCTCCTTAATTAAAGTGAGTTACTATTTTTTTATGCTCATTCGATCACTTGCTTCTCGTTTTCCACGGTCTGTTCTTCTATCACATATCCCTTCTAAAATGTTTTAGTAAGACACTATTTAATGGTCTTACCTAATCTATCATATGACTAGCTTGTCTTAATTGTTAATTAACTCCTTCAGGATCATCGAATATCTAGGAGCAAGCCGTCCCCACTCATATGTCAAAGCCAGATCATGTCCTCTCTTACTAAGGGATCGTAGATGAGAGGGATTGTCGAACGCGGTCATTAGAACCTGCGACAACTGAGCAACGTTGCCAGCTTCAAAGGTTAGCGCACAGTCGTGAGAAACCAGTTCTGCTAGCCCTCCTACTCTCGATGCAATTAAAGGAATCCCGATTGCCATCCCCTCCAAGGCCACCAATCCATAGGCTTCACGCCGACTCGGAACAATAAGACAAGCCGCACGCTCCATCCATCGCCTTACCTCAGAACTCGGAATCCAACCGTGGAACTTAACCCAAGCTCCTAGTTTCTTGGACTGGACAAGCTTCCTCAAGTACGTTTCATAGTAACTATCGGGCGCTTTGCCAACAATGTTTAAACGAATTTGACGCCCGCTTTGCCTTATCAAAGACATGGCCAAAATCAAATCCTCAATTCCTTTATAATCAATCAGTCTGCCAACATATAGAAATTCGTTCGCACTTGCAGGATGCCAACGTTCAACTGGCAATGCAATACCCAGAGGCAAAACCTCTGTTTTAAAAAGGTATTGGGGAAAACGCTCTGCGAGATAATTTCTCTCATTCTGACTGATAAGCTGAATGCGTTGACAACGCATCAAGAGTTCTTCTTGAATCTTAAATTGCGCTTGCAACTCAGGCTCAGGTCGGTCCCCTAGCTCTTTACGCAAAAAGGAATAAACCGAATAAAGAATTGGCGTAAGTCCCCCTGAAAGAGTGTACGCCAAAGGGGTAAAATTGATAGCGTGACTATGAATTAAATCCCATTTCTGATTGAGTTCCGGAAATTCCTGAAGTACGACATCGGCATTGATCATCCCTAAATGACCGAAATAATGACTATTACGAGGTAAACCCAGTACTTTGATCTGTTGTCCACGCAAAACCCAACCAGGAACATTCCAATCACTGCGCGGTACAATAACCGTTTGCTGTATGCCCAAACGATCAAACATATATAACATGCCAGTGGCCGCTGTTCCAGCACCACCAAAGCTTTCTTCGTCAAATTCATTGGTCAACGATAAGACATTCAGCAGTATCACCTCCTGACTTTATACCAACTTCAACCTTCAACTATTCTTCCAATAACAAAGAATAATTGGATCTGCGCACTTCAGTAAATCTTCCCAAAATAATTCACTATGGCCAAGAATGCTCCCGTCACTGCTATGACAAAACCTGCCCACCAACGATGATTGATGGATGTCCCTTTTTTATACTCCTCGAAGTCCCGTTTGGTGACATAGTTACCGGCAAGCAACACTCGCATATCGTTAACCACTGCCGACACTTCTTTAACAGCATCCTTTATTTCAGCAATACCTGCCTTGAGCGTCTGGACTTCCTTATCCTCCATTTCCATCCTCCTACTCACAACCTCAACATGTCTTGTCTATTTATACTATGATTCAATTGAACAAATGGTACTAGACCTCCCTAAGTAAAAGTAGACAGCCGTATCATCGACCGCCTACTTTTATGCTTTAGACATTCCCCATTACACATTATCTTCATATCCTATATTAGAAACAACTTTTTAACCAACAGGATTTGTCCTTGACTCGAACAGAACGTTCGAGGTTATAGAATTGCCTTGACTCAAACAAGGATGTTTGAGGGTAGAACACCGCCATGGATGGCAAGGTGTCGAAATGGCTAGGTGCCACGGTGCCAAGGACTCGAACAAGACGTTCGAGATTAGAGCATTGGACCATGGATGGCCAGATGCCGTAAGGCAAAGAGCGGCCGCACGAGGAGGTTACAAATGCCTACAATTATCTATCCTCCTTCAATTCCTTGGAGTTGGATGTTTCAGCGCCCACAACAGCTGTTAGGTCAATTTTCCGCTTCCGGCAAGACTGTGCTTTATGAAGATCTGGGAAACTTTTCTCAAGCAAAAGTTATAAGTTTATCCCCAACCCTTCATCTATGTCAGGGGGTTTCGGCCATGAATATTCCTCATGCACGACCACGTATTCTTTGGCTAACAGTTCCCTCTCATATTAATTCTATGGATCACTATAACCCAGACCTTGTCATCTATGATGCTGTAGACGAAGCCAAAGAGGAATTTTCTAGTTGGGCACCCTATTATCCTACAATCCTTGAACGGGCAGATTTGATTTTTTGTAGCAGTCAAAGTATTTATGATTATTTTTCCGTACGACATCCAAAAGTTCATCTAGTGCCAAATGGGGTTGATTACGTCCATTTTTCTCCCTCCCCAGGTTACCGCCCTAGTGATCTACCATCTGGTAAACCCATTATTGGATACAGTGGAGCAATAGCCCCCTGGGTCGACTGGGAGTTGCTCAAGGTCGCGATCCGAGAAAATCCAGAATTAAACTTTGTTTTTATCGGAGCCCTCTTTCAGCTCAATAAATTTCCACTCAAAGCTAAAAACGTTTTTTATCTAGGCCTCAAACCTTATTGTGAACTTCCAGCTTATTTTCATCATTTCAATGTAGGAATTATCCCCTTTCTTCAGACAGAAATGACCAAAGGGTGCAATCCCATCAAACTCTATGAATATTATGCAACGGGCATCCAGGTTCTAGGGACACCGCTGCCTGAACTGCTCACAATTCCGAAAATCAATCTTGAAAGTAACCCCCAAACGTTTTCCTCACGCCTACGTCATCTATTAGAAGGCGAAGATTTCAGTAAAGCAGAACGCATGGCTTACGCTCAGGCTAATGACTGGAGTGAACGATCTGGCCGGGCACTCCAGCCGATATTATCATCTCTATATAGAAATGAAATTAGCGTGTAACACCCTGCTCTTCGAGCGAATACAATACGTTGAAAGTCCTGCTCCGTACTAAGTCATTTCTTGAATCAAAAAAAGGGGGGAATACACACATGCTATTTGAAACCCATGCTTGGGTAACACTCGACAATGCAGTCGCCATATATAACGTTTACAGCGATGTGCTAGTCGCTACCATTCCCGTGGGCACTAACCCGCAATTCCCAAAACGCACACCGGATGGTACAAAAGTATTAGTTCCTAATTTTGGTAGCAACACTGTCTCCGTGATTTGCACCGCCGCCAATCAAGTCTTGGCAACAATTCCTGTTGGCCTCGCACCTACTGCAGTTGCTATTGACCCAACTAGTACTACAGCTTATGTGACAAACTCTGGAAGTGGAACTGTTTCAGTCCTCAGCATTCCAACTCATACTGTTGTAAGCACCATAACCGTCGGCACAGGACCTGTTGATATTACCATTTCTCGTGATGGCAGTCGTATATACGTTAGCAATGGTGGCAGTAATACGGTATCTGTCATCAATCCAGTAACCAATACCGTCATCGCTACGATCGCTGTGGGCACTTCACCCAACGGCCTAGCCGTCAGCTTAGATAATTCAAAGCTCTTTGTTGTCAACAGTGGTAGCAACAATGTCAGTGTCATCAACACTTCCACAAATGCTATTCTTGCAACAATCCCTGTCGGCTCAAATCCACAAAAAATTGCCGCTAACCCCGTTAATCCAGTCTTTATGTATGTGAGCAACTTCGGGTCGAACAGCGTTAGCGTAATCTCGACTACTGGACTTAACGTAGTAACAACTGTTCCTGTCGGAATAAACCCTCTTGGTCTGGATGTCACGGGCGATGGCACTCAAGTGTGGGTTGCTAATGAAGGAGACAGCTCGATTAGTATCATTAATACCAACACAAATACCATTGCTGCGGCGCTCCCGACCTCATTCCCACCTCGAGGCGTTACAGTCGGCAGAGTCGGCTCCACACTATCGCCTGGCGAACCTATCGATTTGACCGATCCTTACCAACTCGAAGAAATAACAGAATCAGTCTGTATCATTGTTGAAAAAGTTTATGCTAGTTGTCAACAAAGGGAATGCTTCCCTGCCTTCACCGTCTGTTTACCAACCGGTGTCCCACCGTTTACCTTTGTCAGCATGACTTTTGCTACAGGTGTAATTGTTCCCGGCAGTGTTGTCATTACACCCATTCCATCTCGCCCCAATTTCTCAAGAGTCCAGTTCACGATTCAAATACCTTACACGTTAGTCTTACGAGATTCAACCGGAACGTTGTTTACCCTAACCGGAAATCTTCCAGATATTCACAAGGATATTGTGTTATACTTCCCACCAACCCGACCAGAGTTTGACTTTAACTTGCGTATTGAAACAAGAACTGAAGTATTAACAAGTCCATTATTCACTGTATCCTCGATACAACTTGCCATTGGCAGCTTCGTGATAACTAAGGTAACAGGCATTGTTCAGCTCCTCGTTCCAGCCTTTGGGTTCTGCCCAGAACCTCCTCTTTGCGAAGAATTTCCAGAAATACCACAGAATCCATGCCTTAATTTCTTTGACACCACTCTCACTCCATTTCCAAGCGATTTCTTCCCTCCACAGCTGGATAGTTGCCTGTAAACGTTCATCTTATGTTTTATCTTCTTATGATTCAAATGCTTCACCTTCTTATTTCATAATTATTGCCCTTCTAGAAAGAAAGGGTCGTCCACAACGGCCCTTTCTTTTGCCAGTCAGAAAGTATAAGGTTCACGCAGCATAAGTTTAAATAAACCTAAGGTTCTACTCAACCTTGACTCAGACAGAACGTCCAAGGCTGAAGCGCTGGCCATGGATGGCCAAGTGTCCCTGTAGCCAAGACTCGAACAGAATGTTCGAGGTTAGAGCGCTGCGATGGATGAAGCCGAATGGTATGGGCGTCGGCTAATGCTATGAAAATAAAGGAAGTGATCGTATTGGCTTACCTAAGTCGAACCACTATTGCTCCCCTTCTCCTAACCTATGAAAATGAATTCATGTACCTGCACACTGATTCACAGGGATGTGCTCTATTCGGAGAAAACAGCCCGGAACCCTTTTATCGGATACAGGAACCACTGCTTTTGGCTCATGGGATTATGACTGATTCCAAAACCGTTCACCTGGTCATCCTCAAAACCAATGGTGAACTCTGTTACACATTAATTTCTGGAGCTTCTACGCCTCAAACGACCTTAATCGCCAAACTAGACGTCCGCACCACCGTTTACCGTCGATTTTTCCTATTCCCACAAGGTAAGAACATACATATTTTTTACGCTTATTCACATCAGTCTATCCGAGATCTCTGGCGTATCGAACATCGTTTTTGGAACGGCGCCTCTTGGCACAGTGCGCATATGGGAGAAGTTGTTCATCAACTGGAGCCCCTTTATCACGTAAACTTGGATAATCAAGGAAACCTTCATCTATTAACAATAACCTTCCAGGGACGACATTCTCTCCTCTTTACAAACCGCTTTAACGGTTCATTTCACATATGGGGTTCCCCAACTGAGACATTGAAAATCTCCGGTGAAGTCGTGGATATGACTGCACTCATGACGTCAGACAACGTTCATCATCTTTATTGGGTCGTAAAAATTCCAAATGGACAGTTTGAAGTTCGTTGGGCACAACAAGCAGATGCCCATGAGCTAGCGAGCACCTGGCATCCGTCACCCGCACCTATTAAAACATTCCCCTCACCATGGAAAAGCATTGGGGCTTTAGAGAAAAACGGTGTTCTTTGGCTACTTGCCCATACCGATGAAGAAATCCTCATGCAAAATGATGGTAAAGGATGGAAGTTAATTTCTTCTCATACTCCCTTCCATCAACCGTTGCAATGGGTGCATAAAGGTAAAAAGAATTTCCATCAATCCTACTGGTTGGAAGATCAGGTTGAACGGTGCGCGCCCGCTTATTACCACGAATTGGGCTTTGCTAGAAAACAAGCTAATACTTTAACCACGCCTTCCCAATCCTTTGCTAGCCCAACTCTCCCCCATACCCCCCCACCGGTTCCAGCCTTCTATCCTGAACTATCATCGCCTTCGCCCTATCCTATACAACTAGTTTCAATCTCTGAGAATGAATCAAATTCATTAAGCCCAGTTCCTTCTACCGCTGAAGCTTCCAATACTCTCTCAGAGATTAACGTGCTCGAAGCCCCTGAAAACACACCAGCTGAGATCCTTCAGTCCCAACCAGTAAAAGAACAAGCCGATCTTAAAGATTTAATCTCTGCGGTTGCACGTCTCGAACAGGAAAACTCTGAACTTCAGCGTTTATCCTCTGCTGTTGCACAGCTTAAACAAGAAAACT
>NZ_AGAF01000014.1 GCF_000224515.1 Desulfosporosinus sp. OT
CGTACCCCGGCACACCCGGCAAAATCTCAAAATCATACAGATGATAGCTTTTCCAATGCTTGTAAAATGATGTGAAGCTGTTTGAACGTAATATCTACAGGAGTAATAACTCATCTCCAGGCTGTGTGGCGAAACATTAACGATAGGGCCTTTTATTATTGGTCAATCCCACCAGATAGTCAATACTGGTTTTATAGAATTCAGCAAGTTTAATAAGCGAGGAACTAGGAATATCCAGAATACCGCTTTCATATCTGGAATAGGTTGTTTGGCTTACCTTCAGCAAGGTGGCAAGCTCTTGCTGAGTCAAATCCTTGTCCTCTCGTAAATCACGCAATCGTTGGTACATGATGCTCACCCCAACACTATTTTATAGTATGCGATAATTGCATATTGATTATTATGCGAAAAACGCATAAAATAGTGAGTGTAAACCACTATTTGAGGTGAAGAACATTGGTAAATTATAAAAAAATGTATAGTATACTCTTCAACAAAATGACAGATATCATTGAAGAGATTCAACAGATACAGCGCCAAACTGAAGAAATGTACTTAAATAGTAAAGACAGTGAATTTGTTCTTCTGAAGTCAGGCCAGGATTCAGACCGCCCTGGAAAGCAAGAATAATTAGTGTTAAATAGCCCCCACCTAGCTTAGATGAGAGCTATAACTATTCGACCTCTTCATGGCTATGGTAATCCCTGCGCAATAACAGCAGAAATCAAACTTTAACCGTCTTCTTCAGCACAAACCCCGGCAGAGGCTCCTTCATCTTCCAGACAATACTAATGGGTGCTGATCCATAATGGCTTTGAAAATCGGCAAAACCAAGACAAGTATATGGAGAGGTAAAAGCTCCCTCTTGCTTATACTCTCTCACAAAAAACAACACATTCCCATCACTGGCTGCTTGGTTAAGATACCTCTGCCCTGTCAAGGATTCCACCGTCGTGCGGCTTTGGGACTGCCAATGAAACAGCTCTTCATTGATGGAATAATCCTGATACATGGTTGACAGAGAATAGTCCTTTTCCGACTTATTCAAGGTCACGAAAAAGACATCCAGCTTCTTCTCAGCCAGGTAGAGAACTCCTTCCCGGAAAGAGCTCCTCTTTTGTTCTGAATGTTTGCCCAAAGCCACCAAAATCTGATCAAAGGTATAGGCACAGTATAAGTCCAGTGAATATTCATCCTCAAAGCCAATTAAAGGCTTATCCACGAAATCGATCTTGCCAAATTGATAGTCCAGTAAATCCATTAGTTCTTGGTAAAGCCGCGGATCATTAATGGCCCAATAAATCGCCTCTTCAATTGAAGCAAACCTCTCACCCAGATCACCAAGCCCCTTACCCCATAGAGTATAGTGAACCATAGTTAGCATTGTCCGTTCCACAGTGGTTAAAGAATGCAATAAAGAACCTTTGCTCAAAAGAATCAGCGGTATGATCTTCTGCATAAAACCAATCCAGCGTCTGGAATTTATAAAAGATAATCTTCCAAGCGCAGAGGCGAGCAATCGTTCCCGCTCGGCATCTGCCTCATATTCCTTCAGTAAACCAGCTTGAGCCGCCAGCCCCACAACCGTCACTTTTTTACTGTAGACGTCTTGGGGTGTCACATGATAACTCTCAAAAAACTCCCTGACCTTTAGCTCCTGTTTAGTCTCAATAAGATCATGGAGCTTGCTGATTATATTACGCTTAGTATTAATGGCATTGCGAATGTTCTCCAGAATGTAGTCCTGGGCTTGCTTTTCCAATTGGATAGAGCAGCCTCTGGGCACATTGGAAAAGCCCGTCTTAATTTCCTGCTCAATGGTTTTTCGAGACCTGGATAACAAGGCTTTAAAACGGTCTTCAAAGGAATACTTCTGGTGTGCTTGTCCCACAAAGTCCAAGACCGTCAGGGCTTCTTTTCCCTCACAGAGTCTTAGCCCCCGGCCTAACTGCTGCAAAAAGACAGTTAAGCTTTCCGTGGGCCGCAGAAAAAGAACCGTATTCACTTCAGGAATATCAATTCCTTCATTATATATATCCACCACAAAAACAAAGGTGATTTCCTTCGTGACCAGACGCCGCTTCACATTATCCCTCACAACGCTCTCTGATTCCGCCACCAGAAATTCTGAAGGAATCCCCGCTTTATTAAAAACCTGAGCCATAAATTCAGCATGCCTTTTATTTAAGCAAAAACCAATTCCGATGATCTCCCCATGTTCCAGACAATAATTTTCCAGAGCGCTGATAATATAACCAACTCGTTTTTCAGCAATGGCTTTTTCAATCACATAAAGATTCTCCAGTTCCCGCTCATCGTAATTTCCCGCTCCCAGTGAACCTGACTAAGGTCAACATTATCCGTTACCCCAAAATAATGAAAATGACTGAGCAATTTCCGTTCAATAGCTTCCCATAAGCGGATTTCGGCAGCAACTCTGCCCTAAAAGATGAATAGATGTTGTTTATTTGATTTATAATTGTTCAGATAATACGTTCAGCAGTCACGCCGCCACTTCTATCAACCAACAGAAAGATTTTAGACTGAACCCCTTCATTTTCGAGCTTTCTCTGAAAGAATTTTGCTTGGATCGAATCGTGAGTACTCATCATCACTTGATAGTCAAATTCAATAATATAATCTCTTAACACATCAAAAACCGACGAGGCATGCACAAGATCATGGTGTTGAGTCGGATCATCCAAAAGTAAAGCTTTCCATGGCGTCCATTGATATCTA
Organism: Desulfosporosinus sp. OT; assembly: GCF_000224515.1. Taxonomy (GTDB): domain Bacteria; phylum Bacillota; class Desulfitobacteriia; order Desulfitobacteriales; family Desulfitobacteriaceae; genus Desulfosporosinus. Next base: position 2,740 of record NZ_AGAF01000014.1, read on the forward strand.
TTAGCCATTGCCAACATAAAAGTTAATTGCAAATCTGTAAGTTGAGCTTCACTGGCTATATGGGCAATATCAGTATTTTTATCATGAATAAGTGCTGAAGTTTTGGCTGTAAGCTTATTTCTTGAAATTTTATTACTTAATAACGGAGCATTCGCTATTAAGGGGTTAATGACAATTCTTTTAAGCAATCCTTTCCAAGGTTCATTAATGGCATCGAGTTCCTCATGAATTTTTTCAGACTCTAACATTACGTTATCAAGAAAAATCTTTACAGCCTTCCCTTTTTCTATAGCATTTTGCAAAATGATTTTTTTTTGACATACTGAGGTTTTTAAAATCTCAATATATTCCTCTTCGCTCACATCATTTATTCGCTTTTTCACTTCATTATTAACTTCTTCAAACTTTTCGGCAGCACGCCAATTGGCTAGATCTTGCTCGATTTTATTCGAACTGGTGCTTGCTTTTTCTAATTCGTCAGTAGATTTTTTAAGGACCTCAAGTTTAAGTTCTAAAGCTTCTTGGTTTGGCTTCCCTTCCAGCCCTGCTTGTTCCCATTCAGCGAGAATACCATCTTGACTGCCTTTGATCTTAGAAATCCCATCATTCTCAAGTAAGCAGAAATCCTGATATTTTTTAAGTTCTGCTTCGTTTCTTAATAATGCAGCTTCAAAATCATTGTTTTTATTAATCATTTCTTTTTCTTGGATTGATTTGCTGGAAAGATTATTAATAATTGCATCTCTCTGTTCACTGCGCAAAGACTCAGTGATGTTTTTGACTTTTAAATTAATGACGTTTATCTCATTTTGCAGTTGGATTATTTTGGAGGCCAAGTGGTTTATGGATCTTTCTTCTTCGCTTTTTTTCAGATTGGCATTGTCTATTTTATCACTATCCTCATGCGGCTCAAGCTGACTTTTCTTAGTCTCTAAATCTTTAATCGCTGAAGTAATTTGCAGAACCTGGTCTTCAATATATAAATGTGCTTCCTCAGGGGTCTTGAAACCGGGAAATTGTGGCTGAATACTTTCCGAGATTATCTTTTGATTTTCTTCAAGTCTGCTTTTTTCGGATATTAAATTGGAGATAGTATCTTGTAGTTTTCGATCCTCCTGACCTAATTTTTCTTTAGCTTCTTCAAGAACAGTTAAAGCCTTTTTTTCTTCCTCAATAGCATGAGGTATGGCAGGATTTAATTTATTTAGTGAGTTCTCTATTAGTTCAACTAAGTCTTCCGGTTCATAAACAGCTTGACAGACTGGGCAGGATTTTTGATTTTCAGCCAAGTTTTTTCTGATAGTGCTGACAGCCTCTTGGATAGCTCCAGAAGCCTCATTGAGTGACTGGAGATTATTCTTTTTCATTAAATATTTATTTTCCGCCTCGGAAACTTCACGATCCAGGAGTGATTTTGATTCTTGATAGTCATTTTTTTTCTTTTCTAATACAGGCATTTTTATTTTCAGAATTTCATTATTGAGATCCAAGAGATTTTGCCATTGCTTTTGAAAATCTCTTTTGATTTCAATCTGATTAAGTAAATTTCTCATTTCTTTTTTTGAATTTTCAATAAGTTTATGTTGATCTCGAATCCGTTCGTTTTTCTTCAAATATTCAACTGTCGCCTCAGACAATTTTTTTAATTCGCTTAATTCTTTTTCCTTTTGCTCTAACTCTGACGTTTTAACTTTAAGATGACTCTGTTGTTGGTCTATTTCATCGTACATGGATTTGATAGAATTTAGTTTTGTTATTTCACTTTGTAATTTAAACAAATCTACCTTAATGGATTGGATATCATTTTTAGTCTGTTCAATGATTGGACTTAACGTAGTAATTTTTAATGAATGTTCAAAAACAACGGTTTGTTTTTCTGTTAACAATTTTAGATTTGAAGAATAAAGCTGTGTACGCTCTTTCAAGGCGTTTAACCGTATATTTAAGTCAATCTTTTTATCTTTCTCTTGTTTTAAGGATATTCTAGTTTTTTCAAAATAAGAATTTATTTGTGCAAAATTGGGCTCATCCTTATATTCTTCACAGCCGATCAACTTGCTAATAAGATGAATTTCTCTAACGATTTCATTTAATGGGGTTAGTGTGGCTTCAGTTGCAAGACTATCTCTTTTGGCAATTAATTCCTCGAATTCAGAAAGTTTCTTTTGGGCCTCATATGAGTTTTCTGATACAACTGTTTCGGTTTTTCCGATTGCCGCTAAAAGCCCTTGTTTTTTGGAAAGAATATTATGCAACTCTTTTCCCAGCGGTAGTTTACTTAGGAAATCACCAGCATCCTTGTCATTCTTATCAATAAACCATTGGTTACTGCGCTGTTCAAGAAAATGCGTTAGCCTAAATAAATAAGGCAAAGATGATTGATTTTCTATTTCAAACAAATCTCCATAATTGCCATTTCTCTCACAATTCCCGCCTCTTCGATAGCTCACCTGGCAGTATTTGCCTTCTGAAAAATCCAAGCGTACACCCATTTCTGCCAATCCGTCTCGAATAATCGCGTCAGGAGAACTTATAAGCCGTTTAATTTGACCAGTCAAAGCTAATTCAATGGCTTCATAAATAGTTGTCTTCCCTGTTCCGTTTGGAGCTAAAATTATTGTAGCACCAGTACCAAAGTCAATTTCAACATTTCCTCCTAATCTACGAGCATTATTAATGGTTATTTTTTCTATATGTTTCATAAATCAATTCCGCCCTTCAAGAAGTTCGTCAAAAAGCTCACTCCCTGACAACTCAGAAAAGGCTTTTTTCCATCCTTTTTGCACTTCAGGAGTAAGCCAACTAAATTGAGCAAGAGTTTTGGAAAAAGCCTTCTCCAGCGGGTCTGTACTTTCAGAGGTATCTTCACTGCTTATAAATCTTTGTAAAAAAGTTCGGTTAACAAAATCAGAAATCTCTTCATTCGGTAATAGAACATATTTGCGGCAAAACTGTTCGGTCGATTCAATACGTAGACATTCTTGGGCGCTTATGTCGCGGTTAAATGCTAAAAAGAGATATAGATCCACACTCTCCGGTCCCAATAGATTTTCTTTAACTGAAGCAATCCAGGTTAAAGCGCTTTTCAGTTCAGCTTTGATTTCGCTTTCACTATCAGCTGCTATTTCTATAAATACTAGTGTTTTCCATGTGTCAACTTCAATATTCGACCGCTTAATGCGAAAAATCTCCTTGTGATTAAGATTTTCAGTAGAAAATCTCAGCAATTCTTCCGCAAATTCGACTTGATCATTATCAAACTCATAGCGATCAGTAATCAAACCGCGAATTTTGTCCTTTATCCCTTCAAATTTCATACCATCACTCCATTAGCTATTTTTTCAACTTCAATCCGAGTATTATTCCTACCTCTGTCTAAACTTCCCTGAAGATATTCCCTTATATCTGATATGCTACCGCTTTTTAGTTTTCTTTTAAATTCCCAGCCTTGAGTAATTAATAATTTCGGATACCGGGGGTGTGATAATAAGCAACCTTTTGTAAATCCACCGAATATGTCGTCATTAAAAACATAAGCCTCTGGAAGTTCTGACTGTGGGATTATTAAAATTTCCCCTGGTTCTTTTTCAAGTAATTTTCCGATACCTTCATCAGCGTCGATTTCCATAATCTTTTTAAACTCTTCGGCAGGACCACTCCAATAAGCGAGTCCAATTGAATTCACTTTTAACTGATCTTTTACTGCTTTCCAACTTCTATTTTTATCATCACCTAAACATACAGATACGACCAATAAAAGAAAAATTGACTCGGCCAATAAAACTGCTGTTCTTAAGCCAACTCGTAACTCGCCAGAGATTGATTTTCCTTCGGCCTGGGGATGAAGCATTTTGGTAAAGAGCTTTTTTTGTTCTTCTATGTTATTTTCAAGTAAGGGTTTCCAGGTGATCCATCGTTTTTCGACTTCCGTTCTGAGATCACCGTTTGTCATATCTCGGATAATATTAAATATAATTGTCTTAATATGTTCGAAGCTGCACTTATACATTTCATTCTGTAGTTCATTGGCAAACTGTTCCTGTTCACCTATTGCAGCAAGCTCTTTTTTTTCACTATGGGTTGATTGATTCAATCCACCCAAGATCCGTAAATCATCAAGATCGTTTTTTAATAATCCCAGGGTTCCGCCGGTTTTGTTTTTAATGGCGTTTTCCCAGCTAGGTTTATCAGAACAAATAATACCAAATAAACCTTGAGGGTGCAGTGAAAGGCGCATTAGGCTTTGCGATACACAACAATTTTCTATACAAGCTCCCTCAATTTTTAACTCACGTGCATTGGGGTTGCCTGAAGTCCATAATGCAGGGACTATAACTGAGGGTCTTTCAATTTCAGTATTATCCTTCAAATCATTGATACCTGATATATGCCAAGTTGTTCTATCATTTTGAAACAATGTCCATCTTGCTATATCAGGGAGCAAATATTCTCTTAGTTCAAACAATAATTGTCGTGGCCGTATTGCACCGGCAAAAGTTTGATTTTCTTCCATATATGAAAAAATTAATGAACATACTTTATCAACCATTATTGGTTGAAATATGTCCTTTTTAAGATCTTCCTTAACATCGTCAATAATTTCGGATTCCAATCTTGTTGACTTTATCTTTAATAACTGCATAAGTTTAAGAATATGATCCCAATCATTAAATCCGCACCAAGTCCTAAGCCAATTATAGATATTCTGTGTACCATTATCGTTAACGGCTAGATTATCAAGATCTTTTGCAGTGGTAATACTTTTATAATGATCTTCGAAAAGAATTCTCAAATGTCGGATTTCAAGTCCTTTTTTTATTTCTATTGAACTTTCTGGAAGTACCAGCCAAAATTCATGTTTAAAAGCAGCTGAATTAACGTCATTTGAATTTATCCATTTTCCGAGGCTTTCAAGTGACTCATCTAAAGGTGACAAATCTTTAAGTTGGCCTACTCTTAACTTTGACCCTTTTCCATATGTATCTCGAGTAATTGCGTCTGAAGAAAAAGGTGTTGTTTGTCTTTTGGCTTGTATATAAATATTGCTGCCATCGTTTTTTTCAATAACAAAATCATCCCATTTGTCGATATTACCTTGTTCAGCACCTATTGCTAAATGGTGAGGATGCCCTTTTACGAAGAACACTAACATATTAGATATTTCTTTTAGGGCAAGGTGTTTCTCATATATCTTTGTTTGATCAAGTCTGAGTTTATTTAACATAAATAGCCTCCAACTTACTGGTTAGTAGTTTTTGCTCCCTCACTACAACCTTCTCCCAAAAATCGGTCGTTATATTTTGACATTCGCGAAATTCCACTACTTTCCTTCTTTATTGATGCAATCAAGTGAAAATTTAGTATATAAATAACAAAGTAGCCTTTACTTAAAAAAGCTACTTAAATTAAGTCATATCTAGGAGCCCCGGTCAATTATTCTTTTAACCTTTTCCTCCATCTTTTTCTGATCCTTTACCCCAGATACACATTTCATTATGCCATTCCGGACACTGCGGATTCGGCAATTGGTCCCTGCTTTGAGGCAAAACGATCAGGTGTTAACCAGTCGTAATCTGTGATACCACATACTGTTTCATGAAGGTGAACCCTCAAGATACTATTCGATTTAAACAGTTATTCGCTGCCTTCAATTTCCTTCAGGCTTCTGCCATCGGAAGTTTTCCAGTCAACGAGTCCGTTTGTGTGTCCGCCGATAACAAACGCTGCTGCATATGACGGACTACGAAACAGAACATCCTCCTGTAACACACCACTTTCATCGACCGTAGCTTTCCTTCGTCTTTCTTTAATGCCTGGCGGTATGCTCTCGGAATCGATTGTCTCAATGTGGCTGCCTTTGAGCACCACAAACCCTTCGTTCGTTCTCTTGCATTCAGCTTCAATGACTTGGCCGCTTTTCTTGCTTTTCCGTTTAAAGTGAAGCAACAGATCGTTATCCTCAGCTATATCCGGCTGGATTGTCGGTTTGTTATCCGCCAATTTCTCGAACACTTTATGTCCCAAAGTTCCCATGACAATCTCGGCGTTGTCGATGAATTCTTCCAGCTCGCTCTCTTTTTCCTCCGTGATGTTTCCAGAGGTAGGGTCGTTCCCATTCTTAACGATATAGCGCTTCGCTTCGTTCGCCAGAGCACAGAAGCGGTTTTCAAGGTAGCTGATTTCCGTCGGCCCGAAGGAGTTATTTGAGGTGGTAAATACAACTGCTTCCGTCCAATAGTCCTTGTCCGGATTGCGTTTGTGTTCCTTCAGGCGATAGAGGATGCCTTCGCCGTTTTTCCTCACGCCAGCCTGACCGATATAAACGACGCTCTCATCGGTTTCATCAGATGTGCCAAATAAGAAGTACACACCGCTTTGTGACAAATCATCTCGTCCCTTGCATTTATCTATTTCATTGCGCGGGATCTTATAGGCCACGCCGGTCCAGTTGGCGAGGGTGCATTTGACACGCCCGCTTGGTGTGCCGTCCATAAGAAACAAATTAATACTTTTGCCGCGTGCCGTCATAGCATACACCTCTTCTATCCTTCTACAAAATGCATATAAGTCTGTTATAGCTCTAAATCTAAATCGGCCTTAAGTTCATCTTGTGCCAAAGAATTGACACAAGCCATCGCACAGGCAGAAAACTGCGCTTCAGGGCTGATTGCATCTGATAATCTTCGCAAACAGGCTTTTCTGCTAATATCACCTGTGCTATACTCGGCGAGCGTTCTAGAAATATCTTCCCATAATCTAGCCCTTGCAGATTTGATGGATTGTTCGCTCAAATTGTACAGCGTTTTCGATATTTCTACACGTTTGATATCAATTGGTTCATTAGACGCGCAGAGCACATCTCCTCCGAAAAAAGTCAGCACATTCACATCATCTTGCTTACAAGGATCAAGCAAGAGCGGCTGTTCATCTTCTGAACCACCCCGAGTTAAATAGGGGCTACCCTCTTGTAAGGGGAAATAACATCCTTTTCCACCTTCACCTGTAACTCGGTTTGCATAAATACAACATGCCCGGTAATTCGCTTCATCATTTGCAAGCCAGCTATATCCCGTATGCTGCAAGGGTTCATTATATGGGTTATCTTGAAACCGTCTGACCTCTGCTTTCGGCCGGAAGTGGTCGATATGTACATCCTGTCCCAGCAACTTGATTTCTGTGTACCAGCATTTCCCGTAAAAAAGCTCTTTGAAGTCCTCACGAAGCTGTTCATTTTTCCAGAGCTCTGTTCTATCTCCCCAACTAGATCGTTTTTGCAGCAATTCTGTCGTATCTAAATATCTCATTCTCTGTCCTCGTATAATGCCTGAATAATTTCTTTGATTTTTTCTCTTCTTTGCTCGATTTCATCAAAGGAGAGGTATTCTTTTGAGTAAAACTCCGAGTTGCGGAACTCCTTGATAAAATCGTCATATAAAAAATCAATGGTATTGTAGGAAATCGGCAGGGACCCCAGTTCAGCAGTCAATTCCCTGAGATGCGTTTTTTCCTCCTCCGTAATCTCCTTGTTAATCAGTCTAATGTATAACTGCTGCCGCTCTATATACTTCTGGGATGTCTCTTGGTCATAAGAAGTTTGCAAGCCATAGTATTCGCTTTGCAGCAGACCATCGATTCCCATTCCTTTGGTCTCTTCTGTGGGCTCGTAAACCTTCGTGAAGAAAAAACCATTGTCCTCAATTAACGCAACGTTGTAAGCAAAAATCCGAATAAACCTTTTATCCACCCCGTTAATGACCAGTGGATCATGTGTGGCAATCAGCACTTGAGTATTGATTGCAGCATCTAACGAACCATCTATCGTTGCTTTAAGTTCGTATTTCCATTTTGGATTCATGTGGGCATCCGGCTCGTCCATCAAAACAAGACAGTCCTCATCCTTGCAGACGCCAAGCATCCCCAAGACCTTTATGAGTTGCCGTTGACCTTCGCTCATTTCATCAACGCTTACCCTGCTCTCGCCGTGTTTTACATAGACTTTATACTTTGCCGAGAACAAGGAGGCAAGCTTCTCGAAAAAATTATAGATTGAGATGGAATCCAGTCCAAGTTCTTCAAGTTTTGTTAGGCTAAAAAACGCCTTATCACCAGTGGAATATTGAAATCCACGTGAAAATACATCAACAAAATGCAGATCGATAAAGTCAATCGCAAGAACTAATTCTTTTGGCATCTGTACCGTGTCCATATCATTTGCAGGGAAGAACTCCTTAATTTTGCGCAGGTCAACTTCAACATCGACATTTTCAACCGCAGAAAAATTACAGTTTTTAAGCAGATGGCGCTTTTCAAAGGAGTCCGTACCGGCCAATATAGCACAAAGGAAGACATGCGTCATATCATCAGTGCAGTAGTTATATTACGCCGTGGAAATTCAGGCCTGATATTCTCTTCAGGGCTGTTGATCGTTGAAAGGTAGCTCTGTAGCTCTTTACGGCAGTTTCGCAGATATCCCCGCTCCATACGGTGAAACAGCGGAAAAAGACCATCATTGTAACCGGAATAATAGGCCACCACACGTTTTGGGAAGATAGATCGACCGTCGTTCAACAGTTGGGAACGAATCGCTACCATTTTTCCGACATATCCATTCATTGGTTCTGTGTAAACCTGGTAGTAATGATCGTGTTGTGATATGGAGATATTCTGTCCTGCAAACTGGTATTCCAGCTCATAATTATAATCAATCGTTTTCTCCACTGCATCAGAGTCAAACGACATGGTGATTTGAGTGATCACCTTCAGCATAGTTGATTTTCCCGTGCCGTTTTCACCGACAAGAATTGTGGAGCTCCCGCCGTCAACCACTGTAAAGCGAACAGAAAAATCGACAAGGCATCGATGGTTATCTACAATCAGCTTTTTAATTTGCATGGTATCACCTCACACAGCCATATTCTCCATCGCTTTGCTTTTGAATCAGCCCTTTACTCTCCAGATGCCGAAGTGCCTCGATTACATCTAGATCCTTTTTACTGATGGATGCAATCTCTCGCATATTGGATGGGCCATTCTTTTGAAGCAGCAAATAGATATCTCGTTCCAGTTTGGAAGAAAGCTGTGAGTGGACTTGATCCGAAAGGACAATGGTAGGCGCCCTTTTCTTCTTGGGTGTTTGTTCCTTTTCATTCGCCTGCTGTGCAAGGCACTGCTTTAGTAACTCCAATGCACTTTCTTCAGTGGGGTCATTTGTTCCCAACTCACCGCGGAAGGCGCGGGCGAGGATAGATTTTTTGATAAGGTCTATTTGGCCCAGCATATCGGTACACGCGTCCTTGGCCTGTTGTTCTTTGGCAAAGAGGTCATCCAGAATGTAGACGATTTCTTGTTGTTCTGGAGTAGTAGGAACTACGACAGGAGTATTCGCAACTACCTTTTGGTTGATTTTTGGCATATTTCCTGCGGTACCCGTTGCATTATTTCTAAAATACTGAAGTACTGCATCTGTTTTCAGTAAGTATGCAATAAACTTTGATAATGCTCTGAAGTTCACTTGCAGTTTCATCATCAAGTCTGGATATATGAATTCATGCTTTTTACCTGTAAAAATCGCAGATGTCCCTACTTTTTCAAGCGAATTTGCTCTTTGGATAAGAATATCGCCAGGGTTGAGCCACAAATGTGAATCATTTGGGACTTCTTCATCAATGTATTTGAAATACTCTGGTAAGAAAACTCCAGATGTAGTTGCAGACAGTGTCATACTTTTCACTTTGGTTGGATGGTTTACAGGTGTAGGTGAATAACCATTCCTGGGTTTTTGAATCAAGTACTCAATAAGCGCTCCAGCTTTCCATGTCTCCATTCCCACGCCGTGTTTTTCCCGCCACTTAGCGGTAAGTTCACCAGTGAAAGCTTTGTAGAGGATGGCGGCTTTACGGGTTTCAAAGCTGTCCAGCACCGACTGTACTTTTTCTTTGGCCTCGTCCAGCTTGGAAAACAGGCTCTCGATGCGGTTCACAATCCGTTGCTGTTCGGCCAGCGGCGGGAGGGGAAAACCATGTTGACCTAAAAATTCTTTAGAAACACGCTGTTGCCCGACGGCACCAGACATATTTTGTTTGGCTTCATCGCGAAATGCTGGATTTCTTAAAAAGTAATATAATAACTTTTTATTTATAGCATTTGAAGGACGTAAAACAAAAAACTCTGTCGACCCATAGCCAAATTTATTTTCCAAATTTTCTGCAATGGCGGCTTTGCCATTTTCCATACAAGGAGTGATCTTAGCAAAAATAACATCGCCCTCGCGAAATGATGTAAATCCTTTGACGACACTTTTAGCAGGCCTAATTTCTGGTGTTTCAATGGAACCAGATACCTCCGATACAGCCGCCATTGGGACAAATGTAATCTTTGTTTCTAAATCTTTTGGCTGCTGTTTAGGTGGATTCAATTCAGATATTATGCCAGCCCTCGACCACACCCAATTCTCCGGCACCTTATAGGGCTGCTCCCAGTCCGGAACCAGAGCCTTTTTCAAACGTTCCTCCAAGGTGAGGGCGGTTTGTTTTTCCGCTCTCGCCATCAGTCTTGCACCTCCAGCGCGCGCAGCTCTTTCATCACGCTCATTAGCAGGCCAACCGCCTCTTCCAGCTGAGCGGCACAATCCTCGGCGCTGTCGGCAGGGTCGGGCAGATCATTGTAATCCAAAACGGAATCGTCGCGGATGAGTCCCAAGTCAAGACTGTTGCCCTTCTCTACGATCTGCTTTCGGGTAAACACTCGCCACCGCTCATTCTGCACAGCATGGCGATCAGCGGCGGTGTAAGCGGTTTCAAAGTCCGCGAAATGCTCAGTCTTCAAGGGCGTGGTCTTACCAAAGGAAGGCATATTGGTGCGCAGATCGTAGAACCAAACCTCTTTGGTGTTGCCTTTTTCGCTCTGCCCACGGGTGAAGAACAGTACATTGGTCTTTACGCCTTGTGAATAAAAAATGCCGGTAGGTAGCCGAAGGATAGTGTGTAGATTACATTTTTCCATCAGGTCAAAGCGGATCTTCTCGCCGTCGCCGTCGGCAAAAAGCACGTTGTCCGGCAATACCACGGCAGCCCGGGCCTCGCCATCCTCTCTTAGGCTACGGTAGATATGCTGGAGGAAGTTGAGCTGCTTGTTGCTTGTTCCATACAGAAAGTCATCTCTCCGGGCCTGTTCGCCACCTTTCTTAGTACCAAAGGGCGGGTTGGTGAGCACAACTCGGAAATTCCTCATCTGCTTGCCGAAGTTAGATAAAGTATCCCCCAGCAGGATCTCGCCGTCAATGTCGTGGAGCATGGCGTTCATCAGCGCCAATCGGTGGGCCTCATGCACCAGCTCACAGCCGGAAAAAGCCTGGGTGCGTTGGAACTCCGCCTCTTCCTGGTTGAGGGCAAAAAGGTCGTCCGTGTGCTCCTTCACATAGCGATCGGCGGCGATCATAAAACCAAAGGTTCCGCAGGCAGGGTCATTGCATCTTTCTCCGGGCTGGGGCGCTACCAGACGGGTCATCAAGTCGATAAGGACACGGGGCGTGAAATATTGGCCTGCGCCGGACTTTTTCTCGTTGGCGTTCTTCTCTAAAAGGCCTTCATACAGGTTGCCCAAGCCCTCCTCTTTGGCGGAGTACCAATCCAGGGCATCGATAGAAGTGATGATCTTCTCCAGGTTTTTCGGTTCCTCAATGTTGGAGACCGCACCCTGGTAAATTTGCTGCACACGGCCAGTACAGTTTTCGCCCAGATGGTCGAGCAAGGATTTGTAAAACTTTTTCAATTCCACGCCCTGGCGCTTTTTCAGTTCATCCCAGCGATATTCTGCGGGGATATTGCCCCGAACATCTCCATTGCGGAGGAAAGTCTCTTCTGTGCCCGTTTCCTTAGCCATTTTCAGAAAGAGAATATAGGTCAACTCTGTGACATACTGGTGATAAGTAATGCCGTCATCCCGCAGTACATTGCAGAGATTCCAGAGCTTAGCAACGATTTCCTGATTGGTCATGCAATATTTCCTCCGTCTTCATACAGGTAGTCGTTCAGCTCCAGTATGATGTGATCCAGCTGATTTTTAAAGATTTTGTCCAGACGGGCAAAGCCGCCAGTGTTTTTGAAGGCACCGCTCTCAAAGGAGGAGCGATCCAGTACATTCTCTTTCATTAGATAGTTTTCAATACGGGAGAGCCAATCCAACTCCATACGGCTGAAAGAATAGGCTCGGCGCAGTTTGTTCACCGCTCGTCGGATGCGCTCTTCGTGGCTGATAAGCGTGGAACCGATGGCATAGCTTCGGACGATGCTGATGATATCGGCAGTAATGTCCGCGTTCGTCGTCTCGTTAATGGCGGTATTGAGTTGCTGCTCGGTAAAGCCTTCTCTGTCCAGCGCCATGCGCAGGCTTTTCAGGCTCTCACGGGTCAGTTCTCGCGGGCGGGTGCAGACGATGTTCAGAGCAGCAATCTCGTTCATGCTGCCGGTAACAAAAGCGGTGAATTCGTCCAGATAGTCCTGAGGCTTCTGGCCGTTGCCATAGCCACGGGTATGGTAAATCAGTTCGTCCTCTTTAACGGAGACGACCAGTTTGCGCCGGGGGTAGAGTCCGCCTTCATTAAGCATCTGGAAGAGTTCCCGACTATTCAGCAAGCGCTGACGGGCTTCTTGAATCGGCAGGGAACGGATGTCCGCGATAAACTCCGTGGGGGTCTGGCCGCCGGATAGGTAGGCAAAGTTCTCCTGCACTTGAGCGGTCAGATTCCGCTTTTTGCGCTGGAGTTTGGCCAGGAGCATGTCCATCTGATAGGCGATCTGCTCCTCGGTGGGCAGCATTTCAAGTCCGTCCAGCAGGTCAGTTAAGGTTGCGTAGGGATTGGCCACCACCGGCTTCATCGTGCTAACGGGTTCCAGTGACTCATAAACACCCACTGGATCATAAATCTCAAAGTGAGTCTTGTTGAATTTATCGCACAGACGGGTGGCACGACCCAGCATCTGTTCAAACAGTATGCGCGACTTCACCCGGCGCAGGAAAATCAAGGTGTCGATTTCAGGCACATCCACACCGGTCGTCAGCAGGTCGACCGTCACGGCTACTGTGGGATAACGCTCGTTTTTAAACCGCTTGATGGCCTCCATGACCTTTTTCGGATTGCCGCCGCCAACGCTGCCTGTTATTTTCAGGACGGCATCGTTATCCACGCCCAGATCGCCAAAAATTTCTTTGAGGATTTTTACAATTAAATCCGCGTGCTGGTCACTCGCGGCGTAAATCAGGGTTTTTCCCGGTCCCTCGGGATTGATATTTTGAGCAATTTCCATTAAAACCGTGCGATTGAAGGCCTCGGTGATCACCTGACGGTTAAACTTGTCTACGTCAAAGTGAAGTTCATCTGCCAACTCGTCACTGTTGGTGATCTCCCCGGTAACCGGGTCGCAAATCGCGACGGTTTCCCCCCTATCGTAGTGGATGCCCTCTTTGCCCAGTTTGGTCCCAATATTGTGAGGAGCGTCATGATCGACCAGGAAACCATCAATGACGGCTTCCCGATAGGAATAATTAAACACAGGCTTGCCGAAAATCTCAGTAGTATGCAAAGCCGGTGTGGCTGTCAGGGCAACTTTTACCGCATCGAAATACTCGATCACCGTGCGGTACTTGCTCTGAAAATCGGTCTGATCCCGGTAGATCAGTTCATCTTCGCCCATTTCCTTATCCAACGTATAGCCGCGGTGGGCCTCGTCGATCACAATCAAATCATAGTCGGTGACAGCAGGCATCGTATCCTCTTCATTATAAAGGATGCGTTTAACTAAGCTCTGTACGGTAGCCACATGAATTTTTGTTTCCCGGTCGATTTCCTTGTCATCCAGTTCTTTAATATTATAAATTTCCTCCAAGGTCATCAAATCTTCGATTTTGACTTCTTTAAAGACGTCCTGGGCCTGTTCACCCAGAGCAGTGCGATCCACCAAAAACAAGATTCGTTTGAAACGCCTGGCTTTAAGGAAACGGTAAATCATGCCCAGCACAGTGCGAGTCTTACCCGTGCCGGTAGCCATGGAAAGCAGAGCTGTAGGATTACCGCCCTGAATGGCCTGCTCCGCCGCTTCAATAGCGCGAATTTGATACTCACGCAGATTCAGTCCGTCTTTGTCGCGGAGTAAATCGAAAGAAGTATCTTTCAACTTCTGGTCCGCAGCGGCCATGTCTTGTTCCAGCAACTCCAGCAAACCCGCAGGACTCATCCACCCTTGGAGCGCCTTGGGTACATTGGCTGAGTCCCGCAGATCCAAAAACCAGATGCCGGATTTCGTTTCCAACTGTTTTAAGTAGGGGCGGCCATTGGTCGCAAAGGTAAAAGGGACTTTGTAATTGCCCCAAGCTCCCATCTGATATTTCGTGTGCTCAGATTTGATCGTCTTGGCATAGTCCTTACACTGGTAATCAATTACAGCGGAAATATCCTTATACTCAGCCTTGGCCTCAATGACGCTTACCAGCTTTAGCCCGACAAACAGAGCATAATCAGCCTTGCCGAAATTGCTCACGGTGGAATCCGTGGGCCATTCAGCAATAGCAAGATTACGCCCCTTCTCCGGACGGGTGCCTTTGGAGTATCTGAGGTTGACGGTATCAGCTCGCCATCCTACCTTTCGTAGCTGTTCGTCAATGAGATAGCGGGTTTCTGCCTCGCTGTGCTTCATTTGACCTGCAGCGGTGGCCGCTCGGTTTACGCGGGCGGACTTGGTCACAACAGCAACTTTGGGGGCAGCTTTCAGGCCAAGCAGGCGCTGAATTTCCGCCTCTTTCTCCTGAAGTAGAGCTTCGTAATCCTGCTGAGTACTATAATCCTCTGGAAGAACATAATCCTTAGGAAGATAATCCCAGTCACCATAGGTCTGTTCAAACCAGACTGCGAGGCTGTGCGTCATCTTAAGCAGAGTTTTACAGTCTTCAAAAGAGTCATAGTTTGCATGGACAGCCTTATTCCTTGCCGTCCGCAAAGCATAGAGAATGTCATCAATATCTTTAGGGATGAGTCCCTCTTTCTTCAATAGCTTGATGCGGTTGGCGTGCGTATTATCATAGGAAGGCTCGGGAATATGGTCCATCTGCATCATCTGGTGGATAATTGTTTCACCAATCATCCCCAGCTTAAGCAGGCAGGAGTTGGAATCGGAATACAGATAGTTCTCTGCGGTTTCGCCTAATTGTGCTAGGATAGGAAAGTTTTTCTTCAAAAACTCAAAGTTACTTTTCACCTTCTCTATCCTCCTTTGATCTGCGGTATCGACCATCAGTCGTTTTTTCTGCATCTTTTGGGATCTCCCATACGTTCCCCAACCGAGTTACTCCGTAGATTTTTTCCTGTTCGCTAAGATTCTAGACATGTCGGGTAGGCAGATCCCAGCGTTATGCAATCTCTTTTGTCGTAACATATTCCATCCCAAAGAACGCCCATTGCACAATGATTTCATTTATCATAATCATATTTTACTTTTGCGAACAGTGCAAGCAATAGATAAGCACCGAGATTTAGAATTCATCTTAATCCATAGCGTATGATTATTCCGCGTTCACGTGCTTTTTGGGCGGTATACAATTTCAACCAATACATTTTTAATTCTATGATAGATTCATCACAGAAGTATAATTTTCTGATGTTATTAAACATATTTATCTTCACATTCCTGCTGCATCTCATTAAACCTTTATGTCAATGGTTCACACAGTTCAAGACATTCCCCCTTGGCAATTAGGACACTTCCTTTGCCAAATATCAGAACCATTTACCTTATATCCTACATTCCCGAATCTTTATACCTATGAATCCGATAATCCTTCGCTAATCAATGTCTCAGTCATTTTAAATATTTAAAGCATAGGTATAAAATATACCTATCAAGAAACTCCAAAAGTGCTAGGAATTCAGTGTTTATGCGGCTATGTTGCCTATCCTAGGTATAATTTTCAGGGAATGCAGGTAATCAAAATTGCAGTTCTGACATTAGATGGCGTAAAACCATTGCATGTGCTCTGTTCCTTGCTCATTTGTTCTTCCAAGAATCAAATACCTTGAGTCACTATAGACTGTGACATCACACTTTTCTTTCAATGCTCGTAATCCTTTTATTGCGGCCATCAATTCCATACGGTTATTTGTCGTGCTTCTATATACTCCGGACTCTCTCCTCCGTACAACTCTCTCCGGTGGTCTTTGTGAAAAGTACTACGCTATATCCCCCGGGTCCCGCCTGGATTCCTGATGCAACCTCCATGTGTATACATTACAACTTTTTTTAGTTGATCCTGCATAGAACACCTCCAAAGAAGAAAATAAGACATAAGTCAAAATATTTTTTTACCTATTTTTAATAGCTGAGATTGGATAGCACCTTTATGTCTTCCATACTTAAGTGACAGTTCCGAGAAGGACATACCAGCATCATAGTCCTTACTGAGTTCTTCATCTTCCTCTGGTTTCCAAGACTTCTCCAAACCTGATGGCAGCTTCTTAATAGTTATCTGCCCTAACTTCTTTAATCTTGATTCTGTTACAGCTATACTACGTTGATGAATTTCAGCAATATCTGAATCTATAATGCTGCAATTATCTCCATCTATCAGAATCCACTGTCTAACATTCTGAGCTTTAATATCTTCCAGTTCTTTATTAAGCCTTCCAATCGCAATAAACACTTTAATAATCTTATCCTCATTAGCTATTTCTTGGGGAACATTTAGAAATCGATTACTATTTTCAAATAGTACTAATACAAAAGCAATACTATGGGCTATGAAAAACATGTCTACCTGTTGTTTCGTAATCAGCTTCTCTAGAAACGGATATACAAAATATACCAACTGATCATTGATAGAGATATTACATACTTGAAGCTTCTTCTTTAACTCCTTAATTACTTTCGATTTAAGTCTTACAGTTTTCGAACCATTTATAGCTCCTTTTACTTCGCGTTTAAGTATTCCGATTACTTCTTGTATCTCAGAATAATCTAATGATTTCTGTCTGATTTTACTTATATCTACAAGACTAAGATCAATTTGCTTTCTTTTCAAGCTGTCATATTTCAATATTTCTTCGGATATTTTATGGACACAAACCGCAATATCCTGATGGATTTCTCTGCCGGAAAATCTCAGGACATCATCAAACCTATGCGTTATCAACCATAAATCTCTTACCGCATCACTTCCGCGTTGTTTAACAGTAGAGTGATAAGCCTTACCGTCGCATTCAACTGCGATTTTACAAAATTCTCCGTATACTACAAAATCAATAAAATACTTTGGAATATCCCGTCCTTTCATAGCAAAACTGACCTGCTCCTTAAACTTGATATTCCTCTCTATCAAAGCTGCCCTCATCTTTTTTTCAACGGGAGATTCAAGATCAATTATTCTGGTCACCTTAGTTCACCTTGCCCTCTGCCCAGTCATTTATATTCTAATGTTCTCAGTTTAGAATTATTGGCATAACGTGTCTTGTCGCGAAGGGTGGAACTTACTCGGAAAGACAATAATTGACACCCCATAAGCAGTTCCGCCTAGTAGATTGCCGAAAAATACGAAGTTTTTTGGGAATCGATTTTTCTAAGTCCTACTTACCCTCATGATGAATAATTGTTTGCGAGATATTATCCAATATTAACTTAGGTAAGATTGCCTTTTTTCATATCCTTTGCCTCTATTAACTTGTCGACATACCTAACCACAGAATCAGGCCGCTCCAGTAACAGCCATTCCAAATATTCTTTTGCCATTCCACGAGCCATGACATCGTGGTCTAATTGATTTGTGTACCCTCTCAAACATCCATAGCAAGTTGTCTCCTCACCACACTTACAGTGTCCGTCGACACGACGATAAGCGGCCTTCAATACGGCCTCAAGTTGGGAATAAATGCGTTTAACGTGTCCTGCTCCACCTGGTGCTTCATCAAACAGTATAACGACTGGCTGATTTCCTGATTTATCGATACATCCGTTAATATCCTCCCTCGATACTCCTAAGGCATCTGAGGCCCCTTCCAGTATGGCATACAATAACGTTGTCCAAGGGTCTTTGCCTTCCGTCGGTGTTACATGCCTCGTAGGGAATTCCAGCCACAATATATCACTTGTGAAAATTTGCCCTAAGGCAGCATTCGTCGGATACTTTGTATTCGAGCAATCGTGACCCAGCTTATTTTTGTGTTTAAAATCCTGTGGGTATGATTTGGCGTAGCCACAATATTTACAAATAAATAATCCTGCTCCATTCGTACCTTTGTTCATAATCACTAGTTTCCCTTGGGGCGAATATTTAGCCTGGATACTTTTGTCCCCAACTTGTATTTCGGCTTCTTTTTTCTCTGCTTCTTGATATTGATCCAAAGCATCAAAACCACCAAATTGAGTTCTTGTTGGATAGAAGCGTTTGGGTCTGCTATCCCCAACCTTTTTCGCCTTTTCAACCCAAGACGTCGAAAAACCAAAAATAGGGATAATCACTTTATGGGCTTTCATTGGACTACCACACCTGCACACTTGCAATTCTTCATCATTTTGTTCTTCGATGGTGGTAATCCCATCGGGGAAGGAGGTTCGTCCACAATCTGGACATTCAGAATATCGGTAAGTCGGCCATTCTTTGTCACGAATTTTGTTTATGGAATGGCTTGTCCACACCTTTCCCGCGGCGATGATTTCACTTCCAGGAGCGTATTCAGAAATTGCCAGCTTCAAGTCACGTGACAGGTCGACTTCCTTGGCTTCAGCTGCATTACTCCGGATATCAAGTTTGACTACATCAACCGGAAAACCATATTTTGGTATTACGCCACTTGAAGCCAGGAAGTTGATTGTTTGTTGTTTTTCAAACGTGTTTATTAGGCGTATCAAGTCACCATTGTTTTGCTTTTTCTCATTTCGTTTTTTCAGATTTTCCGAAAGTATTTCCAGATCTCTTTGCTTTTCCTCAATCGCATTGGTTAGTGAACCATCAACCCCAATTAACTTATCAACAAAAGACCACTTCTTAATCTCCAGTCGTTCCATTAATGGCAACGGAAGTACCCGCTCGATCGATTGCAGTAAATCCTCTGGTTGTTTCTCTAACTCTTGCTTTAATGCCACTAGAATGGTTTCTCCGCCATCAGTGCCAGCTAGAGAACGAACATTCCCTTTAAAATAGCCTTTGCATTCTTCATTTCTGCGGAAAAACCACGCTAAAACAATGGAGTTAACATGCCTAATCGCAATCTTATCGTTGTTTAACTCAATATAGGGCGACTTTATTTTGCCACTGATGATCTCAATGGGATTCTCAAAATAGTTTAAATCGTGGCTGTTGCGCCTCGCATAGGTGACCGAAAAGGCGGTTGCTGAAGTTCGACGTCCAGCACGACCAGCTCGTTGGACATAATTTGCTGTTTCCGGCGGGACATTTCGGAGAAGTATGGCTTCAAGTTGCCCGACATCTACACCCATTTCAAAAGTTGTCGTGCAGCTCAATACATTAATTTCACCCGCTTCAAACTGGGCCTGAGTCGTACCGGCTGCGTCTTTGTTGAGCTGTCCAGTATGCTCTTTGGCAACCATGGGGATAATCTTTTCACTACTATAGACCTTGGAATAATAAGGGTCATTTCTAAACTCTTTTGCTGAGATTGTTTCCAGGACACCTCGGCAGCGGAACTCTGGACAAATGTTCTTAACATTATGCGCCGTAATCTTTCCGCAGCGGTTACATCGATAAACGCTATCCTCTTCCTCGCAATAAGTGACGACCCACTTTTTATAGTTAAGTCTCGTGACTTCTCCTTCGCTGCCCAACAAGATTCGTTCAAAATAATTTTTTCCGCTTAAGGGACGAATTATATTTTCATAAATACTATCAAGAATCTCAAGCCCTTTAACTTTAGCCTCTTCACTTTTAGCACCCATTGTTTCTAGAACTTTGCGAAGATAATCATATCTCCTGTTATTGGCAGAACCTACGGGTAAAAAACTTGAGATCGTGCCTTTTTCACAGAGCCCGCTTTCGAATTTTCTAAAATAGACATTGCGGTTACGTGGGGTATAGCTTTCGTTTTCTGGATCAATATTTTCAGGGTATGTTGTCGCACCGGAATAGCGCAAGGTATCCATGATAACACAACATATTTCCCAAACTTCGTCTGCAGACAAATCCCATCTTCCGCTTTTCATAGGTACTTTTTCCGGGCTAAATTTAAGGTAGCCGCTGCCTTCCAAGCCTAGTTTTCGCTCATATCCCATGAATTCCTTCATTAAATATGTTGCCGCTACAATTTCCTTTTCTTGATTGGAAAGACTATCGGGATAAAGCACAGCGTCTTTAGCCTTTTTCACAAGAGTCCTCATTAAGTCTTCGAGCAATATTCCCTCCGGCTTACTTTTTAGCTCCCTCAGTATTAACCTTCGCCACATCAACTGGTTATACTTGTTATCCATATAGGCAGCAAAAAAAGCCGCTTCCTGTCTGTTATCCGAAAACACGAGCAGCTTTCTACCTGACTCATCATAATACTCAAGGTTTTTAAGCTCCTCTTCGACCTCGAAGAAGCTGTCTTCTGCAACTTTAGCTGCTACGGTAATTTTTTGTGGGGGTATCATGGAATAGAGACTGTTAGCTACGATGTAGGTGGATGGCTGATTGGCGGTCATAAAACGTTTGATAATCGATTTGGACACTCCACCACAGGCTGCACAAGTATTTACCTCTCTGGCCTTTGATTTTGTCTTCATCTTATAAACTATGATGATTTTGCTGCTGACCTCTGTGTTGCAGCATTCTTCCCGTCTCTTCGCACCTGACAGGGTCAGCTTGCCACATATTGTACACAATTCATAGACTTCTACTTTTTTAACATCTGCCGTTTCAAAGGCCTCATCATCACTATCCGTATCCACGTCATCACTGGCAACCACTTCACTGGTCAGCATATAGTACTCTAATTTTTCTCCCTCGATCGCGGGTTTCAAGTAGCCGTTTTTTTCCTTACCTATCAGATACTCTTGCCCACAGTTTTGGCAGTTGGCCAGTTCAAACACGGGCACTTTTTTATCATCGACATCAAAAAGTTCTTTCCTATCTAGAAACACCTGCTTTCTGGGATATAAGGCGACATAAACACCCTCTAAGGCTCGCACAAAGAGGTGGTATCTTGCTGGCAAAAGAGCCGCTGAATCTGCATCAGGTTTGGCCATGACTCCGAGTTCGATTAACAGAATAAGCCCCCTAACCTTTGTTGAATCCTCAGAATAATCTGCAAAAACTTGCTTGGCAACCTCTTTTAAGTTTTTGGGCTTGATTGCTAACAGATTTAAAGTGGTCACAATTCGTTCGTCTCGAACAAGTCTCTCATAAAGCCAGCTACCGGCCTTCAGTTCATCCTTCATAGCTTGGACATATGTTTTAAAATCCTGATATTCCTCCATAGAATGCTTTTTCATTCCCTCATCAATCGTACGTTTTCTGCGCTCAGAGGTGATAATATCCTCAACTTCAAATTTCTCATCAAATATGTTCGAAGCAAAGGCTGCAAGATCCGGTAAGGCTTCTTTATTTCCGAGAGTGGCACTGGTAGCAATACATTGCAGTACATTTTTCTCGTTTTGACAAACTCGTTCTTTAAGCCGTCTTAGCAACAGGGCAATTTCTGTTCCATTGGCGCCTTTATACGTATGAGCTTCATCTAAGACTAAGAAACGCCAGGCTCGAGCTTTATGTCCATCGAAAAAGGAGGTATCTTCTGGCCTAATCAAGAGATATTCCAGCATCGCATAATTTGTAATCAAAATATGTGGTGGGGTTTCTCTCATTTTCTGACGCGAGACGAGTTCATTAGGCAAGGGGTTCAGATCGGAGTCATTATAATCCACACCTTTGCGCTTGTTCTTGGCTTTAAATTCCTGTTCTTTCTTCTGACGATAGACCTCAACCGCTTTTTCTTCTTTTTCCAATGTTTCACCGGTATAGCGACCAAAGGTGATATTCGGATAGTTTGCTAACAGTTCTCTTAAGCGTTTCATTTGGTCATTCGCTAGAGCATTCATGGGATATAAGAGCAATGCTCTGATTCCTGGGGTCAGTGTATTGGCATCATCTTGAAACATCAGCTCATTGAAAATTGGATACATAAAGCACTCAGTCTTTCCGCTCCCGGTACCCGTAGCAACAATGATATTTCTTCTACCCGTCGCCAGTTTGCGAAAAGCGGTCTCTTGGTGAACATAAAGGGGACGATGGATTTCAGCAGCTGCCTCAATAAATCGGAAGCCTTTGCTCGCCACACCTTGATCAATAAGTTTCGCAAGGGTTGTTCCGGTTACAAAGGGTGGCGTGGCTTCTAAAAAAGGTCCCTTAACAAATTCGTTTTCTGTCAACGCCAGGTACGCTTGCCGGGTCAAAGTTTCATCTTTTACTTTTAGGATAGATTGCAGATAGGCTACATAATCATTTTTAATGGTTTCTGTCGTTTCGATGGGATGCATAGACATCGTTAATTTCTCCTCCGCTTCCAAAAATTAGAGTTAATTCAGCTAGTATCATATCTCGATAGAGTAGCTCAGGATAAGCGCCCATAGCATTTTTCCAAAAGGGCAGTAGTTCCTGTAAATCGGCTGCATTAATAACCTTTCTTGTTGCCAAAGCGTGCAAGACACTGGAACAGCCGATTTGATAAAATAATTTTTGATTTCCCAAGTTATCTGCAGACCTGTTCCTCAACACGGAATGAAAGTCCTGGAAATACGGTGTATATTTTACTGTTAGATTCTGCAATTTATAGATTTCCTGAGTTGCGTGTTCAATGTATTGTTTGATGCCAACCGTTTGATATTCAGGAGTGAGCTCATAAATGAGCGTTAAATAATTTTTTCCAAACAACTCATACCCATCCGTGTGACTGAGATCGGGAGTTTGCCTGCTCCAATTGCCTTTTTTATCAGCAACCCAAAGCTTCGAGTATTCGTTGCCATCGCCCCAAACTCTCTTTGAGCATTCAAAATGGACGTATTTACATTTACATCGACCACTAAGACATCGCTCGATGCATTCAATCCAGTTGTAACTGTCACAGCTTGATTTTGGAGTGAACGTAATCATTTCCTCTAAAGATTCCCAGCCAATTCTATTTATAACGCGGTCAATATCCACTGAAATGTTTCTGACGCAGCCCCTCAGATTTATCAAAATCGCCATTTTCTCATTAATATCCCACATTCTTTGGACGGAGGACTTATCAAACACTACCATTCCGTTAGGACAAAAAAGGTAGAGTTGTAGTTCTTGGATGATCCATTTACAATCAAGGTCTGACTTTTTACTCTTTAACAATATCTGGAGTATTTCAAGCCGATCGGTATTGGTAAGAATAAAGTCATTAATTAGATTACATAGTTTGGAAAGCTCCAATTTATCTTCTGTTGCCAAATTGCTCATTGTTCCCGAGTTAATGAGTAACGAAAATAACAACTCTGAGCATCCCTTGGCTTCAAACACCATCTTAACTTGTTCTATTTGAACTCTGAGTCTTGCTGACAAGGCAATAATCCACTCTCGTTTCTTCAGGGCGATTATAGCAGCCGAGAGCCAATCCCCTAAATTGTTACTTTTGCTGGCAAAGACTTTTTCTAAAACTTGCTTCCCATTAACACAAATAACATGCTCAGAATCGTAGAAAGGTATCGCTTGCTCCTCATCCTCAAAAAATGAAAAATCCAGGTCTTCCTTAGCATCAATATAATAGGAGCCTTCGCTTAAAGGCACTTTCAACTCGATGCCCTCGAATTTTTTTCCTTCCTTGCCGGTGAGTGTTCGCACTGTGTCAGTAAGCGAATAGGTTATGGGCTTCCGATCAAAATCATTTAAAGAAGTAAGTTCCAAGCGTTTATTCAACAGCTCGTTTTTAGTGCTTGGATCCCAATAAACAATGGGTTTATCTTTAAGCAGTGCATATCTTGGGTTCTTTAACTGTACAAAACTCCGAACAATAGCTAGGCAAATTGACCCTTCAACAGCATAATCCTTCGAAATATATAACATCAGCCGTTGAGGTAATAAGTGAGCCACCATGGTATCTTGAAATAAATTCAAGGTTGCGGACCCGTTACCATAATCGTCAAGTTTGATTTCCTTACTTTGTAGTTCTTCAAAATTTGCTCCCTCTAACACTAGTCGAACTGCCTTATATTTATCGACAGCGTCGGTAAAATGCAGCGCTAATCGCCAGGTAGTATTATGAAAATCCTCTCGATAAAACTGCTTTGTCATACCAATCTCTGTTAACTCAGTTTCCCGCTCATCCCAAAAACTCCACTCTAGTTCTCGAATGGTCTTCTTAAAGGGAAACTTCCGAGCACTACCATTATAGTTAAACACTACAAAACCCTTTATATAAGCGGGCTTATTCGTCGCAGAAATTTCCATCCAATCTATACCTTTGATCGATGGAAGGATATTTACGCCACTGTTACTTTCGAATTCTAAGCTGATTGAGTTATTCTTTCTGACATGGAAGGATACTCGACGATTTCTGAAGCTTATATTCGACGGCTGGTTATAGCTATCTTCAATCTTTGAAACAGATTGAATGGCCGGAGAAAGATAAAATGAGAAGTTTCTCCCATTTTTACCGTCATAAACTTTCAAATCGTACGCTCCGTACATGTCCCCAAAATATTCCTGAGCATAATCATGGATACTGAAGCGCATACATTTGTCATACACTTGAAAATCTAATTCTGAAAGGAACGCTATACGCCGAGTATTCGATAATCTATGAATCATGACTACTTGCCAGTTGAT
Organism: Desulfosporosinus sp. OT; assembly: GCF_000224515.1. Taxonomy (GTDB): domain Bacteria; phylum Bacillota; class Desulfitobacteriia; order Desulfitobacteriales; family Desulfitobacteriaceae; genus Desulfosporosinus. Next base: position 27,556 of record NZ_AGAF01000014.1, read on the forward strand.
GAAAACTTTTTGTTCGATATTTTTCCCATATCCACTGACTTCAAAGGTTGGAAAGCGCGTATAAACCGGGATTTCTTTGCTATTGTAGATCTCATGAAACAAAGTGTCATTTTGTACAAGTTCTATATCAAACAAGTGGTTGCCTTCTAGATATATGACTTCGTCTAAGACTTGAATTATTAAGAGTGCATCTCCTTCAGTAGGATAGGCACAAAAGGCTTGGAACCCAGCCCAACTTTTAGGTAAATCTAAAGCTATTTGATATAGGTTGTGAAATTCTTTTATTTTAGTTGTCCTACTATCAATCACGACTACAGTTCCCTTTCGGGATAGAAATCTTTGATTTCGAGACAAGGCTGAACCATGTTCATTAAAAACTATAACCTTATTTTCGGAGCCTAACCCAACGACTGTCCAGGGTTTTGTCATTTGGACGTCTCTGTCATCATCTCTAAGCTGAATTGTGTAGATATTAGCAGGCTCCACAGGGATTTTTGCTTCCAATGTATAGTTCTTACTATTAGAGTTGTAGACTTGAGAATAATATATCTTGGCATTGTCAACATCATTATCTCTGATAATGGTCCATTTTAGTTTATAGATTGAATCCTGGCGCAAGGTTTGTTCAGGAATAAGTAAGCTAATTCCTCTTACTTCATCATAAATAAGTTTAGGAGAAAAGAAATACTGTGAATTTTCATTGTTTTTCCTGCCTTGTTTCTTTGTTTCAGCTCTCCATTGAACATACCTCTTAACGATCCTGTGCTGAATCCCTGGCACTTCAGGTATGTCTTGAACCTCTGTCTTAATATCACCGACTGCATGCATCATTTCTCGCAATTGGGCAATTAGCTCAATGGCTCTTTCTGTATGTAATTTGATATATCTTGAGACTGGAACGTCAACAAGGTAACTGTGATAACCCATCAGTTCACTCGCTATTTCTTCAGGTATAAAACATGTAGAATTTAAGGTACTGTCGATAATATCAAACAGTTTATCAAAGCAGGTGCTAGGAATCCCTGCTTGGCAGAGGATCGGCGTTACATACGCATATCCACCATCTTCAATAACCTGAAAATCATGTTTAGTAAAAAGATCTCGTACCATTCTGCCTATTTCTGTTCGATGATTTAGATTGATATCAATATTGTAACGGCTAGACCATCCACTCCAAAACTCGTTATTATCAAATTCATATAAGACAAAGTTAATAATATCGGTGACCATTAAGATCGGATACCGCTTAAAAAGTGCTTTTACGGTTGTTGTCGTTGGGGCTTTGCCTAAAGCGCTAGAAATCTTGGTCTTAATAAGACCATACTCGTCTGGACTAATATTCAAATCTCCCCATATCTCGCAATCACCTAAATAATCTTTAATATGGATTTCCAGCACGCCAATATCCCAATTGTCTCGAATAGTTATTCTTGGTATACCTTGTTGCGTATTCTCCATGAGAAAATCACCTTTCGTAATTCTAATAGCAGCCTTCTCCTTTCGAAAATATCTTAGAGATATATCGAAACTCCACTTTCATCGAAATCAAGATTCATCACCTAATTGTTAATTGTAAACCTACACTTGGGATAATTCTTACACCCTGTAAAATCTCCATATTTCCCCTTTCTCTTGATTAACTCCCCACCACATTTAGGACAAATATTAGCGCTCACTTGGCTCGCCACTTCAGCTTTCTTTTTATGTATTCCATCAACATGCTGGGTTCTGGCTTCCTTATCTCTTACATTTAGCGCCAGCAATTTCGCATATATCTCTTCCTTTTGCTGCTCAGTAATAGTTTCCGCTGTAAACTCTCTAATCGTTTTAAGCAATTTTACTGAATATATAACCTTGGTATTTGTCTTAACCTTTAAATCAGCATCAATAGAAAAAACAATGATCGGCACGTAATTTAACTCTGGGTATTCTTGCAAATTCTGCTTCAGAGCCAGAACATGCCCATAGTTTTGCCTTATCGGATTAAAGAACTTTTCCTTCCGCTTGTAAATTACTTGTGTCCAATGCTCCCCGTGCTCATCTCCCAAAATCCAGCCCTTATAGTTCTTTGTCTCTATTACAAAAATCCCGTAGTTTGACACGACTACATGGTCTATCTGAGAGGTCTTCCCATCAACTTTCAACATTAGATCGTTTATAACCTTATATTTTGTTGCATCTAACCTAGTCAGAAACGCCGATATTGTTTTCTCGCCAATGATTCCTTTGATTTTAGCCTTATACAATCGATAAATAAAAACTACTAAAACCAAAAGCCACAAATACCATAGCTCCACAAAAGCCTTTATCATTTGAGCGTCTCCCCCCTCATTTCCTCTCTCGGCGTATTCAAAGCCTTAGTCGTTTTTTTAACCCCTAAGTTTTTTCTAAGCACGGCTAAAAGAACTCTACTTTAAGCATCTAAACCCGCTTCCTATAATACTCCTCCAATCTCTCATCACACCGCTCAACAATCCAGTCCTTCTCCTCCTGAGCCATCCTCTTCCAAACATGACGGTTAAACTCCACATACTCAATATCCCGGCACCGGCTCATAAAGCGCATATCCTCAAACCGCTTAAAGGGATTGCTAAAGATATTTCTCTCAACATCCTTTCGGGTATATCCGTCTTTGCAATACAGACTGGATTTCTTCTCAACCACCAAACCGTTCTCTTTTCTAGCCTTATAAAAGTCTATGAAGTAATTAACCATATCCTCGACCCGGACTCTTCCCTTTTCGTCCACATGCTCAAGCATAGCCTTGAGCAGTACCGGCTTATAGGAAAAGCTCATATCCATGGTCCTGACCATGTCCATAAACTTATCTTTCATATTGGCAGGATTGATCAGCTCCCAGCCGTACTGTTTGGCATAGTTCTCTACGCTTGCTTCTTTAAAATATTTAAAGCTCCTTTTGTCCCCGAAGGGTACCTCTAAATCAGGGGTTATCTTTCCTTCCCGCAGGTACCGTTCAATGGTTTCAGTTTGCACATCTACCATCCTCACGAACTCCAGCTGAGATATCATCTCCTTCACTTCATCTTGCCAGTTAAAGAGATCAATCAGTTCATAATCCGCGACATTCACCGGGAAATCCAGAAAAACTGCCGGTTTTTCTCCTCTGGCGATTAAATCCCTGTCCAATTCAAACTGTTTTCGTGAAGCAACAACATACTCTCCCGCCCTATATTCCTTCAGGTTAAACATCCTGTGCAAAGAGTAGGGCATATTAAACAATCCGGCATTATCAATAAAATCAAAAACCATCAGGTAGTCCTTGCCCACGCACTTGCGCATCCCCCGGCCCAGCTGCTGAACATAAAGTGTCTTGGAAAGGGTCGGTCTGGCCATGAACAAAACTTCTGTTTTTGGACTGTCCCAACCCTCGTTTAAGAGATCACAGGCACATAAGACTTGGATATCCCCATTTTCATAACGATCTAAAATCCTCGCCCTTTCTCTTGCTTTCATAGACCCGGAAACAGCCTCGCAATGAATTCCCTTTTCCTTGAACAAGGCAGCAATCTCCTGAGCGTGGTGTACGGAGGCACAGAATACCACGGTTTTCTTATCCCTCACATAATTCAGATAAGTTTCGGCAATCAGCTTATTTCTCTCCGGCACAAAGAGCTTGCTTTCTAAGTCCTGGACGTAATATTTAATGCCGTTTATTCTCACCGTGGAAAGATCCACATTGGTCTTGACCCGGATACACCTGATGGGAACAAGTTCCCCTAATTCCACGGCTTGCTGCAAATCCAGTTTATGGGCCACATTTTTAAAGTCCTCCAGGATACTCTCCCCATCAGCTCTGTCCGGGGTTGCCGTGAGACCCAGAGTGAATTCAGGTTTGAAATAACTCAAAACCTTCCTATAAGTATCTGCTGTTCCATGATGACATTCATCGACGATGATATAGCCAAAGTCATTGGGTTTAAACCCTTCCAGATTTCTGGCCACACTCTGAGTGCTGCTGCAGACAACATAAGCGTCTGCAGCCTTTTCTTCAGCCACATAAAGACCAGTCTCCGCCTCATCCCAAAGTTTTTCAAAGGTGCCTTTTGCCTGGGTGATTAGCTCCTTAGTATGAGCCAAAAACAGGGTTCGTTTCCCCAGACGTTTGGCATCACTGACTGCGGTCACAGTTTTTCCGGTTCCTGTAGCGTGATAAAGCAGGGCGATACTCTCTCCTTGCTCGCGCATAGCCTGAAGGCTGTCTAAAGCTGCTTGCTGATGCTCCCGCAATTCAATGACCTGGCCCTTCTGCTTAGGCAGATAATCCTCCAGCATTCTAAAAGCGGGCATTTCCCCCACAAAAATCCGCAGTTCGTCCTTGACCCTTTCCGGTTGGTGCTTCAGTTGGTTGTATACCCAGCGGTAAACCTTCCAGTTCTGATAGATCAGGCTGTTTTGCTTGGTAAGGTCATCATAATATTTATTAGAAGAAACCTTGTTGGGATTATGATAGGTTTCACCGTCAATCTCGATGGCGATTTTTAAGTCTTCGCTTTCCAGAGCAAAATCAATGGAGCGTCTATGTCCATAAATATCTGTGACGGGATACTGCAGAAACAGATACTCCGCTTGATCCGGACCAAAGGTATCACAGAACAGCTCGACAAAGAGATCTTCAGCGATGCTGCCCAGGCTTCCTTTCTGCTTGATCTTTTCTGTCAATTTTCTTCTACCTCTCAGTCGTCCCTAACTTCTTTAAGCAGGAGTCTATCCCTGAAAGCGCCTCTCTCCTCAACCTTTTGCTTTCTGATACTCTCGAATTCCTGCCGGGAAACCCCTTGATAATCCAGGATGGCGTAGACCACTTCCACTAAATCCGCCAGTTCTTCAACCTTTTGGCTGTCCAGGTATTCCTGAAGCTCTTCTCCTAACTTGGCGTTTAATAAGCCCAGGTACTCCGCCCCTGAAACTTTTTCGGTAATGGCTTTCTTACCGCTGTCTTCGATGATCTGGGGTATCTTGTCGCGAATCAGTTTGTTGTAGATTTTTAGCCTCTCTGATCTGCCGTCACGGACATCCTTCTCGTCTATTACCGGAATAGTAATGAAGCCATCCCGGTCATCGCCGATCACCTTTCCCTTATTCTTGGCCAGCCAATAGGCGGCGTAGGCACATAAAAAAGCATCCAGCCTATCTTCAAGGTTCTTATACCCCTTCTTAGACATAGCCTGAATGCTCGGTGAATAATTGAAGAACTCTTCAATATTATGGACGGGAGGATTAAAGTCCCCTAGCCTTTGCAAAAGGCTGACCATCCGCCCCATTTCTGTCTTGGTTGTTTCAAAGGCAATCTTATGTTTGATTTTATATTTAACAGGAAAAGCGTCGGGAAAAAGGCCTAAGGTTATTCCTGTGGGAAATGTTTCAATAATCACATGCTTTTCATTGCTTAAGTCTCCTGTGAGGGCAAAAGCGGGCATCCGCTTTCGAATGGCTTTGACGACCTCTTCTCCTCGAACTACCCCGTAGTGTTTTAACATAAATCCTCTACTGCAATTGAAAACAGACAGATTTCTGCCATGAATTTTCTCTCTCATAATGGCACCGTCACAGTGCCGGGAACCTGTTTCGTTATTCACGATTAAAGGTGCGTCAATCCCCACGATGGCTCCACCCTGAGCATACTCGGCCACGATGTCCGCAATCATTTCGTCGCTGAATACCTTGGACTCACAAAAGATGATTTCTCCATAGTCAGCGATCACACAAATTCCTGATTCATTGGCGTAGGTCCAGGCTAAGTCGATTCCGATATAATGCATTTCTTTACCTCCAAAAACCCTTGGCGTTAATGAACCCCTCACTTGAATCAGACCTAACGGACAACGTTTGACGTATAGTTTCTTTTTCGCCAAACTTTTATCTTTTCCTTCCACCATTCACCAAATATTTCAAGAACTATGTAAAAGGGTGCCAGTCAGTCTTACAAACTGATTGGCACCCTTTATTCTCACACATTCTGTTGTTGTCCCATTGCGTTCGTGTGATTATTCAAAGAGTTGCTAAAACAGGTGAATCAATCGTCCCATAGCTATAAGGTAACTGCCGTTTGTGAGCGGTTTTGTGGTAGACTTCTCTAATTCTTGCGATGACATCCGGTTTCGCGATACCTAAGCGAATATAGGTATCAATTTCTTGATAGGAAATCCCCATTTCGCCTTCATCAGTCTGTCCTTCCCAGAGCCCGGCTGAAGGTGCTTTCTCAATAATCTCTTTTGGAATACCGAGTTCCTTGCCAAGTTCCACGACTTCAGTTGCTGTTAAGTCAGAAATCGGACAAAAGTCAAAGGAACCATCGCCCCACTTGGTGAAATATCCCATCACAGCTTCCGAGAGATTATCGGTACCGGCCACCAAGTACCCCATTTCTTGAGCAAGGGCATAAAGTGTGGTCATACGAAGGCGCGGTTTAATATTTGCCGAAGCCATCAGAGAAAGAGGTCCCCCCATTCCTTCTTTGAGGTTCTGAGACAGCGCTGAAAAACTATCCTTCAGATTGACTACGACTGTCTTTATTCCGAGTTGTTCGGCGACACGGAGCGCATCCAGTTTATCCGTTTCAACACTATCACAAGGCATGACCACACCAAGAACATTGTCTGTTGCCAATTTCGAAAGAGCAGCTACGGTGTTGCTGTCCTTTCCGGAAGACATTCCAATCACAATACCCTTGGCTCCGGCGTCTTTCAAGATACGCTGAATCCATTCCACTCTGTTTTTAATCTCTTCATGCCATTCACGCATTAAAACCCCATCCCTTCAAATTATTTTCCAAATAAAAGTACGTTGGTTCCGGTACAAGATAACGGACACTCTTACCCACTTTAAGCAAGTCACGGACATGAGTTGAATTTCCATCATTTCGTATATAGCCTTCAGGAATCAAAAAGCTTTCCGAATTTGCCAGGAGTGACGGTTTTTTCCGAATCATCGTTTGGGGGTTATCTCCATTCCGGGGAATAACAATAAAATAGTAATCCTCCATAAGTTCTTGAAAATCGTTCCAGGTACCAATTAGCCTTAAATTGTCGGAACCTATGACAAAGGCGATCGGATGGTCCGGATACTGTTTTCGCAGCCTACGCAGTGAGTCAATCGTATTGAGCAAGGTTGTCGACTGAACCTCTATTTCGGAGACTTCAAACTTGGTGTTTGATTCACACGCCAGCTTTAACATCTCTACACGATGTTCAGCCGACATGAGTCCTCTCTTTTCATACAAATCGCTCACCGGTAAAAAGATAACCTTCTCAATGTCATAGAGATTGGTAATCTGTTCTGCTATCGCTAAATGGGCATTTGTAACAGGACTAAATGACCCGCCAAATACTGCAATTAAACGTTCCATCCCCTCACCTCTATTGAATTCGCTCAAGATTTGGGTTATCGCAAGGGCCTCGGCCGACTTTATGCACTTCCACCCACGTGTCATCCAACTTTACTCGGACGATATCCGATGTGTAATCGTTATTCGTTTCATCCGAGTTTTCCAGAAGTGAAGAACCGACCCCGTAAATATCAACCGGCACACCTAATTCCTCAAACATGGTGATTTTTTTGGTGTTAAAGCCTCCTGTAACCACAATCCGAATCCCATGGCACCACTCTTTAGCCACCTGAATCGCTTCAAAGGGAATATCCCATTGTTTAAAAGCCTCATTGATCGCGTTGCGCAGCGCCCAGATTAAACGTGGATTTACGCCACAGTCTAATTTCTTATCACCCAGGGGAGGAATTGACACATCTCGCATATTCCCCGAGGTATCTGGGCGAACGCCAAAGAGCTGATACTTTTGGGCTTCTTCTTGTTGACCCTCTTTTAAAAGATTCCAATACTTGTTGAACATCCTTTTCATCACCTCAAGAGTGTCGCCAAGGCAATCATTGTGATAATCTACGAGGGCAATCCTGGGGACTTCAACCGGCATAATCCGCGAAAATTGCATCATGGTTTCGGCCGTATCGCCGAGGAAAGCCGCGATGGATGCATGGGCTATTGTACCCCCGGCTTTCCCGCCCCACCAATCACCTTGATCGTCCGTAGAAACAAAGGTATTAGATGTCTTACCGTATTTCTCGTTGTACCCTTGTACTGCCAAGGAATAAGCATACCCGTGCAGGGCCTGCATTTTGTAGTGTACGAAACGAGCCGGAAAGAAGAGAATATCTTTCCCTTTCGCCGCTTTAAGAACATTAAAAACGTTCGTAGCTACCCGTGATGCCTCCGAAAGAGCCCCCAGGATCGGAGTTTCCAGTAAGGCGAAATAGCGATAAATTCCTCTCACTTTAAGCACGGGCTGTACGCCCAGGGGGTTTCCATCGTATTTAACGAATGTACCATCCTCAACGACTTCGATCTCAAGAGTATGATACATGTTGACAAAGTCACCCATATCATCATAATATCCGGTGCATTCTTGAAGAATAGTCAAAGCCTCGTCGACCCCAGCCACCAAACTATAGGGTTTTCGTCGAGTGAAAAATTGCATCTCAACGACAATATCACCGTTTTTTACTTGGGCCAATTTATCCTCCGGAATATCTTGAAGGTCACTTGTGCCTTCAAACCCATAGTCTTCTTCTGATAAAGTTTCGAGGATTTTGACGATGTTTAAGAAATAGGCGTCAGAGTACCACCCTTTTCTCATCCGTTCAGTATCAATTTTAAAGATTTCAGCCGGCAGTCGTTGACCATTATAAACACTCATATTCTCATCATCCCCTTTCTTTCTATTCAACTAACGTCGAGACAAGTCTCACGCCATTCGAGGACATATACATTAGGCCAAGCATCTGATAAACGTCGCCATCATGAACCCCTGGGATATCAAAGGTTTCCACGCCTTGGGTTAAAACGATCAGCGAAGAGTCCCTGTTTCGTCGGTCGAAATCTGCTTGAACGGTTAGAGCGAATGAGGCGATACAAATATCCGTGCAGTCGCCCACAACGATGAAGGTATTAATATCCGGATGGGCATTCAGCCATTCACGAAACTCCTCTTCAAGATAACCATTGATTGAGTTTTTAGGAAAGACCCGACAAAGGCCTCGGAACTCATCCACGATTTCTGATTCCTTAGAGTTAGACCCGCAGTGTATGGGATAGCGTTTGAATTCAGGACTTTCAGGGGGGTGATTATCTGCAAAGGCTACGATGGGGATACCACGATCGATGCAAATTTGCATGACTCTCCTGATTTCGGGGATAAGCCCTTCGATTCGGGGACTGTAAAGTGCACCTTCCTTGGCAAACCCGTTAACCATGTCAATGACCACCAGAACTGTTTTCGATTGGTCTAAATCGCTGGCCGATAATGCCCCCAGGTTGTTAAGAACATCCACTTGTTTGCTGAGAACTTGATGCGCAAGTCCTAAAAAATCACCTTTGTTAAACACTGCCATTCCCCCTCACTTAAAAATTATCGTCCTCATCCCAATTGGGGTTAAATCGAAAGAGTTCAGCCGGTTTATGGGCCTTTCCCCTTTGAAACTCTCCGGTCCCGTTGACCATCTTCTCGATCTTTTGACGAAACTGAGCTTTATAAAGCTTTTTGCCAAGAATAACTTCATAGACCTTCTGCAATTCGCTTAGGGTGAAGCATTGGGGCATCAGCCCAAAAGCAATATCGGTATAGTCAACCTTGTTACGCAAGCGCTCGATGCTGTACTGAATGATGCGCCCATGGTCAAAGGCAATTCCCGTCTGTTCAACAACTTCTCGCCGGTACTCAATAGTAGTGCCTTTTGCAATCTTGATGATCTTAATGACCGCAGATAACGTGACTTCATCACTCATAAGTTCAAGCCGAACCCATTTCTGTTGAATAAAGCCATCTTCTGTTAGAGTTTTTTCTTTTTAAGCACAGTATCTTTAACCGTATACCACTTGGCATCCGCTGCATCGTCACCGGCTTGAATGTCAAACTTTGTAGAATCCAACAACGCTAAATAAGAAATGCTGATCACCCGGGTTCTTGGATCACGATTTACTTCCCCCCAGGTATATAGCTGCTCCATGTAGCTGCAGTCCAGGTTGGTTTCTTCTTTAAGCTCTCTGACGGCTGCCTGGTCAATATCTTCGGCAGGATTAACGAATCCCCCCGGCAATGCCCATTGACCCAAAAAAGGATGACCACCGCGCTTAATTAGCAGCACTTGGAGTTCACGATTCGAAAGGTTTCGTTGGTTGACTTCATCATCACCGGTAATCGTAAAAATCGCAGTATCAACCGTAACGGAAGGTCTTTCAAACTTCCCGGCATCATAGCTCTTTAGAAATTCTTCTGCTGTAAGCCCTTGATGGTCTCTTAATTCCATTGGAAGCACCCCTTAACTTACTTAGTATTGATTTATTACTATCTTTTGTTAGTATTATTTTAATACTATCTTATTGATTCGTCAAGAGTTAGTAATAATAATATACTAACTATGATTGATTTCGCCGTTATGTCGTCGAAGGCTATCCCTGAATATGGCCAATTTACGTATCAGGGACCCCATTTCAGAAGTTATTGAAGCAGGGGGTGTGACACATAAAAAAAGCCCACAAAAATCGCAGGCGTTCACATATAATTCTATTTCTTTAAGCGCGCGGCGATATGATATAAAACCGCCACCCGTTTTACTACTATACTCCAAGGATTTGCCAGGCAATACTTGCGTAAAGATGGTGAAATTACTAGTAAAATATACAACTTTTAAACATTAGTTTGCATTTCATTTTTAAGCATTGTATGGTGAAAAAGGACCGGTCACAATGTTATGAAAGAGGATACCAGACAATGAACATGAATATTGAAACTATCCAATCGTGCTCTATTGCGTATATACGACAAATAGGAGCTTATGGTGAGGATAATATCCAGACTATGGAACAATTAAAACAATGGGCAAAAGCCAACAACCTAATGAACAGTAAAGCGGTGATTTTTGGCATTTGCAAACAAAAGGCTCTGACGCCGAGCTTTCCCGAGGCATGGCCTTCTATTTCCTGGAGTTAGGCATTAAAACCCGCCTTGCCGAGCTTCCATCAGAGCATTAGAAAATAAGCATGGCCCAGAAACGACAACACTGTCATTCTGGGCCATGCTTTACTTCTATCCATCCCCCTGATAACAGGGAATAACATCAATATGCATAAAACCGCTTTGCTGTCCATATCAAGGGTGAATTTGCGCCCGTTCTTCCTTTGGGTACCTAAAAGAAGTACTGCTAGCTGCACTAAAATTCGGATCCGGATCCAAATTTGAGGAGACAAGCTGTCCGGCTCTGTAGTTTCAAAGGACGGGGTGGAGTCAATGTAAATCCACATCACTGTTTTCTGTCATATCTCCACGAGTATAAGAGCCAAATAAATGCATATTGCGTACGCTATGTACGTAATATACAATAGGAGGTGAAAAGCATGGTTCCG
>NZ_AGAF01000013.1 GCF_000224515.1 Desulfosporosinus sp. OT
TCATGTTTAGTTACTTTCCAATCACCAAACTATCAAATCAGAGGAGGAATTACGATGTGCGGCATCGCCGGTGTTATCTCCAAAAATAATATGGATATTCCCTCAGGTTTGATCTCCATGCTAAATCTAATTCAGCATCGGGGTTCTGACGCCAGCGGCATTGCCGTATACAGTTGTGACAACACTATTACCCTGAGAACGACGCTGAAAGACAAAGCCCTGGCCACAACCTTGATCGAAATAATTAAAAAATTCGCTAAGGTTTTAGAAGAGCAAATCAGCGATTGGAGTCGAAACCTCATCTTTTCCGAAATACATCTGGAAATTTCGGAAGAGGATATCCCCAAGCTGCATGCAGCGATTAATAAGGTACCCGGCTTGACTGTTCACTCACTTGGTAAAGGGATGAAGGTCTACAAAGAAGGCGGTCTGATTGGCAATCTGATCAAAAACAATACCATCAATTGCGGTGCTGCAACCCATGGCATCGGTCATGTTCGTATGGCTACCGAAAGTGCCGAAGATATTAATGCAGCGCATCCCTTTGTTTCTCCTTTTTACCCGGAACTGTCCATCGTTCACAATGGACAGTTTACCAACTACTTTAATATGCGCCGCTTTTTGGAAGCCAAAGGAGCGACATTCAAGACCATGAACGATTCGGAAGCGGCCAGTCATTTGATCGCCTATGCTATGCGAGAAAATGGCGGAGATCTGAAAGCCGCTTTGGAATATGCCCTCGAAGCTATGGATGGCGTGTTTTGTATCATCGCTGCGACATCAACCCAAATGGGCTTTGTCAAAGACAAACTCGGTATTAAACCCATGCTTCTCTTCGAAACCGATAATTTGGTTATGTTTGGTTCGGAACAGATTGAATTCACAGCTATCGCCGAGGATGTATTCGCTGACGAAATGGACCCCGGGGAGGTAAGAGTATGGAAAATTTAGATGCAGCTTGCTATAAATCCTCTGAACTTAACGAGATTATTAAAGCCAAAATGAGGGACGGCTTGCAGGATATCGTCATTCGCAATTCACATTCGATGCATAACATGTGCGTGGGGCTTACCGGCCAAGGCAACATCACGATCGAAGACAGCACGGGCTTATATACCGCCAGTTTTATGGAAGGGCCGCGCGTTGTAGTAGAAGGCAATGTCGGTTGGTACGCAGGCGATGATATGATGAGCGGCGAGCTGATCATTAAAAAAAATACCGGCTGTAACGTCGGTGCCTATATCAACGGCGGCACCATCGTTATCTATGGCAGTACCGGCAGCCGGGTTGGCTATGGCATGAAGGGAGGAAGCATTATCGTCTGCGGCAATGCCGGACGGTGGGCAGCGCAAATGTCGATGGGCGGGAATTTGATCATTCTGGGTGAATTGGGCCAGCAAGCCGGAGAGTCGATGTATAAAGGAGCTGTTTTTACCCGGGATACCAACGCCGTAAATAAATTAGGCGGCAATGTTTTCTTAGATGAGGCGACCCCGGAAGAAAGAGTCATGTTAAAAGAGTTATTTGACCAATATGAGATCTCCGCTGATCCTAGCGAGTTCAAAGTCATTCGTCCCGCCACATCAGGTCGGCATAAATACGTCCTATTTAAACCGGTCTTGAAACCTAAAGCAGCTAAAAAATTCGCAAGGGGGGGTGAATTCCGTGAATGAGGAAACCAAAGTAAAAGAACCTACAGACTCAGTAAAAAGCTTGTGGCATAAAGATACCTTGGCCGAAATTGACTACAAAGCCAGGGCTGGTAAACACCGGATTCGCGGCTGTGCTACTCCGAGAAGAATGCCTAACTTTGATGATTTAATGATTTTACCAGGGCAACTGACTCGGATGACCATTGACACTTATCGGGAAGATTGCGAGACCAGAACCGTACTCGGTAAACGTTTCGCTAAAAAACCGCTGGTGATCGAAACTCCCGTAATGATTGGCGGTATGTCCTATGGAGCCCTGAGCAAAGAGGCTAAGACTGCCTTGGCTAAGGCGACTTCCCTCGTCGGAACGGTGATAAGTAATGGTGAAGGCGGAATACTTCCTGAAGAACTGGAAAATTCCTATCGGCAATCGATCCAGGTTCTGGCTTCGCGGATGGGATTTACCAAGCGGAATCTTGAAGTGGCGGATATGCTGGAATTTGTTTATGGAATTGGCGCTAAGCCAGGACTTTCAGGGCATCTGATGGGCAGCAAAATTAGTGCAGAAGTAGCCGAACTGAGAAAGCTGCCCATCGGCATCGACCTCCACAGTCATCCCCGCAGCGGGGACTCCTTTGGTGCCGATGATATGATCATTAAAATGGAGCAAATGAGGGAACTTACGAACTGGGAGGTCCCTATCTTCGTCAAAATGGCGGCGGGTCGTGTGCGGGAGGATATTAAAATCGCAGTAAAGCTCGGTATCGACGGAATCATCCTCGATGGCTGCCAAGCGGGAACTGGTGCAGCTCCGGTCATGGCCGCAGACCACTTGGGGATTCCTACGATGCCGGCTCTGGTTCAGGCCGTTAGGACTTTGGAAGAAATGGGCGTCAAGGACGAAGTCAGCCTGATCATTTCCGGCGGTATCAGAGATGGCGCTGACTTGGCTAAAGCTCTGGCCATCGGAGCAGATGCAGTAGCGATCGGTACCTCAGCTCTAATCGCCATGGGCTGCCGAGTGTGTATGCGTTGTCATACGGGAAATTGCAGTTTTGGCATTGGCACGCAGAACCCTGAACAAAGAAAGAACCTGGATATCGACGAAGCCGCCGAACGCGTCGCCAATTATATTCAAGCAATGACGGCAGAAGCTGTACTGCTTGCCAAAGCGGCAGGTAAATCAAAACTGAAAAACATGGAAAGGGAAGACTTGCGTGCCCTGACCCTGGAAACGGCAGCAATGACCGGCATTCCCCTTGTCGGAAGTGACCTGGTCATTGGTGAAGGGTTCGGCTTTACGGCCAATAACAAAATTTAGCTGGAGGGTAATATGAGAATAAAAGAACATCCTATTCTGCATACCTTTCCCAAAGGTGTGACCGTTCCCTTTTTCTTTGACGGCAAAACCTTAGAGGGCTGTGAAGGCGAGCCCATCGCTGCAGCTCTCCGGGCTGCAGGGGTGATGGTCCATCGCCATACTTCCCGGTTTGGTCAGCCGCGCGGCATCTTTTGTGCCATTGGACGGTGTACGGACTGTGTTATGGTGGTCGACGGCAAACCCAATGTCCGAACCTGCATCACGCCATTGCGAGCTGGGATGCAGGTACAAACTCAATACGGCGTCAGTGCCAAAGAGGTGTAGGGATTATGAAAAGATATGAGCTCATTGTCATAGGCGCAGGCCCGGCCGGACTTTCTGCTGCCATTGAAGCTGCTTCCTGGGGAATGAAAGTCATCGTGTTTGATGAAAACGTCCGGCCAGGAGGCCAGCTTTTTAAACAAATTCATAAATTCTTTGGCTCCAAAAAACATAAAGCCAAAATCAGAGGTTTTCGGATTGGAGACACTCTACTCAAGGAAGCTGAGCAAGCCGGAGTCACGGTCCAGCTTAAGGCCACGGTGATGGGAGTTTTCAATAACAAAGAAATCACCGTTATGATGAACGATCAGATAGAACACTTTAAGGGCGACAACATCCTTATCGCTACCGGGGCCTCAGAAAATATGATTACGTTTCCCGGTTGGACATTACCCGGCGTCATCGGAGCCGGCGCGGCCCAGACACTGATGAATCTGCACGGCGTTAAACCCGGCAGCAAAATATTAATGGTGGGCTCGGGCAATGTTGGCCTTGTGGTCAGTTTTCAACTCCTGCAAGCAGGCTGCGAGGTCGTGGCCATCATTGATGCCTCTTCACGTATCGGAGGCTACGGTGTCCACGCGGCCAAAGTGGCGCGCACAGGTGTACCGTATTATTTATCGCATACCATTATTCAAGCCGAAGGTGAAGACTGTGTAACCGGAGCAGTTATCGGCGAAGTTGACGACCACTGGCAAATTATCGAGGGCACGCAAAAGAAACTGGATGTCGACACTATTTGTCTCGCTGTTGGCTTATCTCCCATGTCCCAGTTGGCGCGCATGGCCGGCTGTGAGATGATTGACGAGGCAGTAAAGGGTGGATTGGTTCCTCTGTGCAGCGAGTATGGCGAAACCTCCATCCCGGGACTTTTCTGCGCCGGAGACGTAGCCGGAATCGAAGAGGCCAGCTCAGCGATGATCCAGGGACGCATCGCTGGTTCTGTCGCAGCCAGACGCGCCGGTTATATCCTAGATCAAGAGTTTGCTCAAAAGAATGCCGATTTTCAGGAATCCCTGGCCCAGCTTCGTGAAGGGATGTTTGGAGCAGAGAAAAAGGGAAAAAACTTGAGTCATACTGACGAAGGTATTCCTCTTTCCCTAACCCTGCTTCAGGAGGGCTATATTAATGAAGCGGAAATTCAACGGTTCCCCGGTTTCAGTGAAACCATATCAAGCGAAACCAAAACAAAGGGTGTCTACCCAGTAATCGAATGTACGCAAAATATCCCTTGCAATCCTTGTCAGGACGCTTGCCAGCAGGGTTGTATTTCCATTGGGGATCGCATCACCAGTCTGCCTATTGTGACCGATAAGGAAAAATGCAGCGGCTGCGGGATGTGTGTCTCTTCCTGCCCCGGTCAGGCTATTTTTCTCATTGAGGAAAACTATGAGGAAGATTACGTGGCCATTTCTCTTCCTTATGAATTTTTGCCCCTGCCCCAACCTGGTGAACAAGGATTAGCCCTGGATAGAAGCGGCCAAGCAGTAGGTTCGGCTGAAATCGTGAAGGTGCGTCAAGGCAAGGCGATGGATGAGACAGCCATCGTTACCATGAAAGTTCGAGCTAAGTATGCAGCTTCAGCACGCTTTTACCAACAGCTCGAAGGATGCCTTTCCGGCGGTTCGACGGAAGCCTTGGCCATGAAGGGAGGGGAGCTAGAATGAGTAAAGTTGTTGAGCGTTCCCAGGATTTAGGACCGTGTATTCCCCAAAACGATGATGATCTTATTATTTGTCGATGTGAAGAGATTACCAAAGGTGAAATCAGACAGGCCGTGCATGACGGAATGTATAACTTAACGGAAGTAAAACGTTATTTGCGCACGGGGATGGGTTTATGCCAAGGTCAGACCTGCAGTCGCCTTGTCCGAAGCATTGTGGCTAAAGAGCTGGGTATATCTCCCGCCGAATTGGAGTTAACCTCTGCTCGCTCACCTGCCCGGCCAATCGAGATGCAAACCTATTCGAACGAAGTGTGGTGATAGAATGAAGAATCATGCGGAAGTTATAATCATTGGCGGCGGGGTGATCGGTTGCGCCGCGGCTTATTACCTGGCTAAAAAAGGAGTAAAATCTATCGTGTTGGAGAGAAATGAAATCGGCTACGGAGGCTCAAGCCGAAATGGCGGCGGTGTCCGGCAATCGGCCAGAGATCCCCGCGAGCTGCCTCTGGCTATGCACGGTGCCCAATATTTATGGCCGCAACTTTCGGAGGAACTGGGAGTCGATGTGGAATATTGCCAAAAAGGCAACCTGCGCCTCGCCAAAACCGAAGCTCATCTAAAAACCTTGGAAAAACTGGTTGAATCCAGTCATTCCAACGGTTTGGATGTAAAAATGATCTCTGGAGACGAGGCTAGGCAAATTTGCCCCTATATGTCCCATGAGGTCATAGGCGCCAGTTGGTGTCCCACCGATGGGCATGCCAATCCGATGCTGACAACCCTCGCCTTCTACAAAAAAGCGCGGGAACTTGGGGTACGCTTTATCACCGGCGAAAATGTCAGCGAAATCAGGAAAATCAAGGGCCGGGCGCGTCAGGTGGTAACGGATGAAACTATCTATGAGGGAGATAGCATTCTCTTGGCTACCGGTTATGAATCCAGACCGATCGCCAACACGGTGGGAATCGACATCCCTATGCAGCGTATTTTGTTGGAGGCATTGGTAACTGAAGCGCAGCCCAAAATGTTTGATCAGATGTTAGGAACGGCGGCGGCAGATTTTTATGGGCATCAATCCAAACATGGCTCCTTCGTTTTCGGTGGTTCAACCGGCCTGGAGCCCTATATTTCGGAACAGCCCTACCCTGTAACAACCAGCTTTACCGCATCTTCCACTTGTCGGGGGATTATTAAGTATTTCCCTGTTTTAAAAGACGCCAAAATTGTGCGCACCTGGGCAGGGTGGATTGATGACTGTGCAGATCACGTTCCAGTTATCGACCAGATTGAGGAAGTGCCCGGTTTAGTTCTAGCCTGCGGTTTTTCTGGTCATGGCTTCGGTATCTCGCCAACTGTCGGTCTGTTGCTCAGCGAACTGGTGACAAACACCGCTCTGACGCTGGATATATTTGCGCTAAGATATAATCGGTTTAAAGCCAGAGCGTAGTGAACTCGTTCAGCTTAAGCTGAGCATCGAGACTTCGGTGGGGGAGTCTACCTCCTTCGCCGCCAAGTGTTCCTATTGGGAAAAGGCGGCTCGGCGAAACCCTCCACTGGAGGCTTTCGTCACCGAAGCAGAGTACAGGGGACCCACTCCCACTTGTAGAAGTGGGAGTCTTACGGTTGGATAATTAAAACTTGTCAATCCAAACAGTTCTTAATCGGATTTCAAAACTTTGACGCAGGGGGAATGTGGATATGCACCCTACAAAAGAAAGCAGTGTTCTCAGTTGGACACGAACGAATTATTCCTCGGGTGCCCCGCTGGAAGATCTAGTCGGTTACAGTCGGGTAGTAAAAGTCGGACCGTTTATCTACGTGGGTGGCACCACTTCGGTTCAGCCGGATGGAAGTGTTTACGGTGAAAATGATCCCTACTCCCAAACCAAATATATTTTAGAAAAGCTCATCAAGTTAATTGAGAATGCCGGTGCTAAACGAGCGGATGTTACGAAAATCAAGATCTATACCACGGATATGAGCTTGGGAGGAGAAATAGGCAGGGCCTACTCCGAATTATTTAAGGATGTCAAACCGTTATTCACCATGGTTGGAACAACTGCCTTAAATCGACCGACTCAGTTGGTGGAGATCGAAATGGATGCAATCATTATGGGTGAGTGACACCATCCCTGAATATGGGTTAATCAGTTTTTCAATCGGATCATGCAGTTAAAGAAAAATAGTTACCGGTTGGGTTATGATGAAGCCTATTCTGACTTAGTAACATGGATAGTTGAGGCAGTTCATCGTAACTGGCCAAATACAACGTGGGGTAGGGACGAGCTAAACCGATACTGCTCGCGAAAAGATGATGAGCATAATTAATTCAAAAAGAAATTCAAGTGGGGTTATTAAAACAACCCCACTTGAATTCAAGAAAAGTTTAAGAAATAACAGTAAAAACGGAGGGCAATGCTCTCCGTTTTGTTGTTTTTAAATAAGCCTTAAAATCCATTATGTTATACTTATTTTAACTAATAACTATTGGAACAAAATGCAACTATTTGATAAGTTGCTTGAGTCTAATATTATAGAAACCCAAAATGATATTATGTGCATTCCGGAATGCCATAAAAGAGGTGCAATATGGAAATTCTTATTAAAAAAGCCCAAAAGGGTGATGAGGAAGCTTTTATTCAAGCTTTAACTTCGTACATGCCTGTAATGTATAAAGTAGCAAGAACAAGACTTTCATCCGAAGAGGATGTTGGAGATGCGATTCAGGAAACCATTCTCTCATCTTTTAAAAATTTGCAGTCATTGAAAAATCCAAGCTACTTTAGGACTTGGCTCATAAAGATTCTAATTAACAAATGCAATGATATTATTAAGCAAAATAGCAAAGTAATTTGCATTGGGTCTTATGAGGAAACAGACATGCTAACTGACGCTGTTAGTAATGGTAACCTAGAGGGCGATATGGACTTCAACCGAATTCTGCTGGGATTAAGTATTGACTACCGAACGGTCATTGTTCTGTATTATGTTAACGGCTTTAATACTAGAGAAATCAGTGAAATCCTTAACGAGAAGGAAGGAACCATAAAATCAAGATTATCTCGGGCTAGAGCGCAGCTAAAGTCAAGTTACACTGGATTATTGGAGGTAAAGTAATATGGAAAGAGATTATGAACAGCAATTAAAAAGTTCCTTAAGTCGCAATGTTGAAATCCCCCAAAGCGTTCTCAATAAAGCTGAAGGGGCATTTGATGAAATTCGCAGTCACAGAAATCAAAGAGCCGTAAAAAAACCCGTGTTTATTAAAAAACAGTGGGTTGCCGCAGCGGTAGCAGTAGTTTTCTTAGGTTTAACTTTCAACCAACCAGTAATTGCGGCTATTAAAGCGGCATTTTGGGGGAATCACGCTGGCATTGAAAGTGCTGTCGAAAATGGATATGGGCAGGAAGTTCAAACTGCTTCGGTTAAATCCCATGGAGTAGAAACTAAGGTAACAAACGTCGTTATCGACAAATCAAGACTTGGTCTCTCAGTTGATGTAAAATTTGATGATTTAAAGTCTATAAAAAATGTGGCATCAATGTATTTGGATATGGTAATTACCAATAGTCAAGGAAATGTCATTTCGGGCGATGGTTATCCTAATCAACCCGTAGGAGGAATTGAATTTACAACTGATACTACCAACAAGGACAGTGGAAGTTTAAGATATAACGTTCTATTTCAATCCTCAACAGCAAGTATCCCGCAAACTGACCAACTAAAAGCGGAAATTAAGAGTATTGCCTTGTATGCTAAGGACAAAGCTGATAAACCGATTAAAGTTATTGAAGGACCTTGGGACCATAATGTTTCATTAGACAAGCAGTTTTCCAACACTAAAGGTGTAGCTTATACGGCAACAAATAATAATGATGAACTAAGTGTTATCTCTGCTGAATTGTTACCGACTGGGTTTTATGTTAAGTTCGCAGTTACCACTCCAAATCCTAATGACGAAAATATTGTGCCTAAGGCTCAGTTAGTGGATTCGACTGGTAATATCTATAAAAGCTCTGGGATGGCAAGCATGTCCACGGAAAATAACAAAGCTATCATTTCAAAAGTTTTCGAAGTTTCAAGCTTTGATAAAGTTGAATCGTTAAATCTTGTGCTGAAAGATATTAGCGGTAAGGACAGCGTCGTAAAATTGGTAAAATCTACAAAGTGAATGGATTTTATTTCTCTCATTGTAAACCGCTTATCCGTTATACCCAAACGCTGAATATCATATGGGAGCATTCACCTGTATCAAGTACAGAACTGGTCATGCTTGCCAATGAAGAGCTTGGTTGGAAGAAATCAACTACCTATACTGTTATTCGAAGTTGTGTGAACGTGGGAGCGATAAAAAATGAAAATACAGTAGTTTATGCATTGATAAACCTGAAGGAAAAATTAAGTAAGGATGAAGTTGAAGAATTAAAGAAAATAGTAGAGCAATATGGGAAGGAGGAATAAGAGATCATGAACTTTAAAAAGCCCAGGTTCTGGTTGGGTACCACAGCCGTTGTCATTTTTGTTGCTATTGGTGTGGTGCTGCTGACCAACGGGCAATATAAAGCTGTTAATAAAGAAGGAATAAGGGGTTCTAATGTGGGTCCGATTGTTATAGATGAATTGAGAACAGTGATACCTTATACATTAGAAGTAACTAAAACAATAAGTGATTATGCTCATGGTCAACATATCGTATGGGTAGAAGGTCGTTTTAAAAGTTCAGATAAAGAATTATCCCTGACATTTATTGATGATAAAGGAAAACAATTAGAGAATGGTGTAAGAAAGGCAGATGAAATCAAACCCATTGATAATGAATGGTTATCTTTCCGTCATAAACTGATTGAGACCACCGGCAAAATTACAGATACCCAAAATGTTACTGTTGTTTTTCATTTAAAGCAAGACGGCAAAAATGTTAAAGGGTTACTTACTGTACCAGCAAAACAGTTTTCAGAGATCTCAAAAGAGCCTACTAATGAGCAAAACGATACAAAGAGTAATGGAAGTAGGGATAATAAGAACTGGGAAGTAGTCTCAAGGGCAGATAGAGTTCAAGGAACGATTACTGAATTGGATATGACTGATGATATATTATATTCGGTTACCCTAACAGGAATAAGGCGTATCATATTGCCTAATAATCCAATTGATTATGACTTTGCAGGTCAAACATTCCATATTGTGTTTAACGAAGAATTATCGAAAGCAGGAAACCTCAAAGACAAGTTAAAGAAAGGGGTGGAAATTGTTGTAACTTTCGCCCAGTATGCTATCCCACCTAACGGAAAAAATCCAGGTAAAAGTATAATTGGAGCATATTTGAGTGAAATTTATTATTTTGAAAATGGTAAGTATTATGATATACAAGGGAAAGAGGTTGATCTTCTACCTTCTTCTGACCCGGAATTCCTTACTAAACCTCAAATGGAGCTTCCTGTGGATTTAGAAATTGAAAGATATGAACAAAATCAAGTTAACGAAGGGCATGAACCATGGAAATTAGACCCGGTTCAAGTTACTCAAGATTATATTTATAATCGAGTGTCTTCCGAGGACAGAAAAGTTATTAGTTTTAAAGTTATACAGAAAACCGAAAAAGTAGCCATTATTGCAGTTACAGGAGAAAACAGTTCGATCAAAAATGTGTATCTGAAGCGACTGGTAAAACAAGATGATACAGGAATTTGGTCTATAGTGGGATTTGACCCTAAAAATACAGCATCAGAAGACCGTTAAGCTTGTATAATTGATGAACTGACCTCTAATGAGTACAGTATTAAAATCAAGGACCTGACGCAAGCCACCTTTATTGTGAGGAAAAGTGGGGAAGAACAGGAACAACCACTGCTATAGATGCCAGAGGGATGTCAGATGGTACATTAAGGTTTTTAGGGATTCTTACTGCCTTATTAACAAGGCCCTCAGGGTCACTCATAGTCATCGAAGAAGTCGATAATGGGTTGCATCCTTCCAGAGCAAAACTTCTCTTAGAAACCATGATTGAAATTGGTACAGAGCGAAATATTGATATTTTAATTACCACGCACAATTCAGCATTAATGGATGAACTGGGGGCTGAAATGATACCCTTTATTCAGGTAGTGCATCGTGATGCTGAGGATGGTACAAGTAAGATCACTTTATTGGAAGATATAAAATCCCTGCCGAAACTATTGGCTCATGGGTCAGTGGGTGAACTTAGCACAAAAGGTGAAATTGAAAGAAGCCTTTCCTTGAATGGAGGATAATCCAATGAAAAGTAAGGTTGTCATCGTAGATACTTCCATGGGTCAGTTTTCAGTATAAATCAATATCATGTAGTTGATGTTTGCAGACGTTCAGATTAGATAATAAGAACCTCTTATGGTAAATGTTCTCTTTTACCATAAGAGGCTTTGAAGATTGATCCGTCTTGACGACCTTAGTGGAAGAGATTTACTAATAACTACAAACATTAAGTCATAGTATTCTTATTTCGTTCAGTGTCTTCTTGCTAACTAAACTTCAAAAAACCATATTCTGTATATTGCTAAAGAGGAGAAAAATAAATGGATTTTGCAGTATTTTTACAGGAACATGAATATATAGATTTTTCATCAACTTTAATTATAGAAAAAGCAAAACAGCTTTTTAATCAAATAAATACAGATGTTGAAAAAGCTAAGATTGCATTTGAATATGTGAGAGATGAAATACCCCATTCATTTGATATAGGAGCGAAAATAATTACAGCAAAAGCTTCGAATGTTCTTAAGTATCAAACTGGAATTTGCCATGCTAAAGCTAACTTACTTGCAGCTTTATTAAGGACTCAAGGGATACCAGCAGGAATGTGTTTTCAACATATAACGCTGGCAGATGACGATTCTCTTGGATATTGTGTTCATTGTTTTAATGCGATTTACGTTGATAATCATTGGATTAAAGTAGATGCTAGAGGTAATACAAATGGGAAAAACGCGCAGTTTTCACTTGATAAACCAATACTTGCGTTTCCCAATCGACAGAATTATAATGAGTTTTTCTGGCCAGGGATATATGCTAATCCACATAAAGATACTATGAAAATGTTAGATAATGCTACTTGCATACAAGATATTTTGGATAACATTCCGGACTATGTTGATCAAATACCGGATATTACCTATTAATTGTTTTGAGCATGATATTATGTTGGTCCATACGCGTGGCTGCTGTATGAAAAAGGCTATGAGTCGATATAGATTTAGTGTCAAGACTACATTAGGAGATGGTGTGTTCTGTCAAGAAAAACATCCTTCATTTACGTCTTCTTAGCGGTTTACCTCCTCCTATCGGTAGGGTGTTTTCGGAATGTAACGAGTAAACAGACATTTGATCAGTTGAAGGCAAGTGGTAACCAAACGGAGAACGCTAATAGGATTTGGCAATTTACTTCAATCCAGATGTTCAGTGAGACCTCGGGCTGGGCATCAAACAACAGGGACGTTCTCCGGACCACTGACGGCGGTTTTTCGTGGCAGGTGGTTACACCATTGGTTGGCAAGGGAGAAGCTTTCGGGCTAATTGAGGATTTTGTTGATGCCGATCAGGCGTGGGTAGCAATCTCATCGCGAAATGAGGAAAAGGTTCATATCCTGGTTTTTCACACCACCGACGGCGGTCAGACCTGGCACAAGACCGAGTTGCCGCAAGGAGCCAAAAACAGAGGTCCGTTTTATTGGGGTGCGATTACTTTCACTGATTCCCGGCATGGATGGTTGATGGCTGTTTATAGCCAGCATAATTGCCCTGCGGAGCTGTTTAAAACCATCGATGGCGGGATTACCTGGATCCAGATCGCCAGCGTTTATGACCTTGTTAAGAATAATGGCCTTCCTTTTGGGGGGGAGATCAGTTTTCGTGATCCTAAAATTGGTTGGCTGGTTGGGAGGCTTGACCCTTCTATCCAGTTGCTCTACCGGACGCAAGACGGAGGCCTCACGTGGCAGAGGCAGAAATTAAAACTTCCGGTTGGTTACGAGAGTGGTGAACTTAGCGTTCGCGATTCCCCGGTGTTCTTCTCGGCCAATGAAGGCCTGTTGACGGCGATATATGTGCCAAAGAACGGCCAAGGCAATAGTGCAACTATCTTATACACCACGAAGGATGGTGGGCAAACGTGGCAAAGTAGGACGCCTCTACAGTTCCAAGGCATCGTAGATTTCACCGATGCTTACAATGGCTGGAGCTGGCAGTGGAAGACTTCGGCCAAGAAAGAGCTCTATCATACCTCTGACGGGGGCAAAACTTGGACTGGCATCGAACCAGACCAGAATTTGAAACATTTTCTCGATCAGGGGCTGGATGTAGCAGAACTCGACTTCATAAATGACAAGATAGGATGGGCACTATTGATCTCCAATGATGGACAGCTAGTGCTTCTTAGGACGACGGACGGAGGAGATAGCTGGTCCATTGTATATCCGCGTTAACCAGTGTGTCTTATGGAGAGGCGAATTAAATCGTTTCAGTGCTTAATTCAAAACCTTCGAGGTTTGCTGTTTCGTCAATTTCAATAAGTAAGTACCGCCTTCCATCTTTCTTTACTTGCTTAATGTTTTTTAGGTCTTGTGGGCTTACGGAAATGCTCATGGGGCAGGGAGAAGTAATCACTAGAAGGAGAAATCGCCTGTGTGTTGAATATAGTTACTAAAGATATAACCATAATAAATGGCTTTGACCGAAGGCGAATACACAGCGTTCCGAGTGGAAAAACAAAGGAGTTGTTTGGAATTGTTGACGTTACTGGCAACCTTAAAAGTAAAACCTGGCAAAGAGGCCGAAGTGACCGAAATTTGTACTCAATTGGCCAAGGAAGTTCTTTCAAAGGAAAAGGACTGTTTGATGTACATACCCCATGTGGTAAAGAATGACCCAACTGAAATAGTCTTCTTTGAAAAGTACAAGGATAAAGAGGCCTTCAAAGCCCATGGGAGTTCAGCTTATTTTCAGGCAGCAGCCCAAAAGTTTGAAGACCTACTAGAGGGTAAGATCCAGGTAAAATTTCTTGAAGAAGTTTAATAGGCAGTAGCGAGCGACTGACGCCAAACATAAAAATAAATTAGAGGAGGCCTTCGCGTGTTGATGCGAAAGCCTCCATTACTTTGCTTATCTCATATAACTACAGGAACAAGGGCTAAGTGAGGGAGGGTTAATACGAGTAAATATCGAGCTTGGTTGTTACTTGTTGCAACCACTTTATCAGTTTTCAAGACCCCCACTTCTATAAGTGGGGGTAGGTTCTTCGTAAACTTCAGGTGGGGTAGAGTCCCCATCTGAAGCCTCGATGTTCAGCTTTAGCTGAACGAGTTCACTTTGGGCGGGGATTTTTCTGAATCTAATCCCTGTCTTTACTGCCATGATTAGCTGGATTTCGGGAGAAAGAATTACAGGAACTCAGGTCCTTGGCGGATCGCTCGTCTTCCTGGGAGTATATCTAACATCAGGAATGTTGAATCATAGATTTGGGGTCCTATTCTCGAAGTACAAGTGATTAGCTGGATGAATTATTTACTTCCTTCAGCGAAGAATTGAAGAAGAGTAGAGTGGAGGAACCAACTTGAACAAATATGTTCTAATAGAGGCCGAAGTAGTGTTGTTGGTCATTGATATTCAAGACAAATTAGTTCCTGCGATGAAATACGGCGAACAAGTTATTCAAAACACCAATACACTAATTTCCGTTGCCAAGAAATTAGGTGTTCCTATCATCGTCACAGAACAATACCCCAAAGGCCTAGGGAAGACGGTTTCAGAGGTAAGCAATAATCTCGAGGGATCGTTAACTTACGAAAAGACTTCCTTTTCAGGTTGTACCAGTGAGGTAACTTCAGCACTCAAGGGGCTGGGACGAAAGAAAATCATTATTACAGGAATGGAAACCCATGTTTGTGTTTTTCAAACGGTAAGGGATTTACTTGCCAACGGTTACCAGGTTTTCGTAGTGGGTGATGCGGTGTGTTCAAGAACCAAGGGGAATTACTTAAATGGGCTATCCCTAATGGCATCTATGGGAGCAGTAGTTACTAACACAGAAACAGTATTTTTCGATTTGATGAAGCAAGCAGGTACACCTCTGTTTAGGGAGCTCTCTAAACTGATAAAATAGAGTACAACACAGGGTGGCTGAGTAAAAGAGGTCCCGTCCTCTAAGTTCGGAGACCTGCTATTTTAGGTATAACAATTACCCGATGAATTCCGCGCATTCGTATTATTCAACTGCCACAACACATGTGGAGTGCGTATGTCTTTTGAAGAAGGCTATGTGAAAAAGCATAGCAGGAAGATAGGAATCGAATTTTTAGTAGAATTAATTATAGGAGGACATGTTATGAAAATTTCAAAAAAAGATGCGTTGTTTTGGTTTGAATTCTTTTCAATATTGCCTGAGGATGAGGAAGTTATGACAAAACAACAAGAAATCATTTACGCTACCTTTGCACAAATTGAGGCTGCGATCGATCATAGAAATGATATGTTAATGTCGGACATCAGAGGCTTGAAAACTTTGGAGAATAGAACTTTTTTTGTGGGAAATGAAAGCAAATTCCCCAAAGGATGTCGTTCTTGTCTGTTGGGAACCGGTTTGAGTGCCATCAGGAAAACGAACAAATGTAACTTAGAGTGTAAGTTCTGCTATCATTATGGAGAACTGGATGATATTGCTCCGGTTGGCGAAGGCATGTGGGAAATCGGAGGCACAAAATTTTATGAGAAGGATATTGATTTACTTCTTTCCATCCAACAGAAGCCCACGGGCATTTCCTACGTTTATTTAGAGCCATTCATGGAAATTGAAAAATACTATTCGGTTATAAAGAAATTCAGTGATGCAGGGATTCATCAACATCTCTATACAAATGGCACTTTAGCTACGGAAGAGACGTTGAAAGCTTTAGGTGAAGCCGGTCTTGACGAGTTGCGTTTCAATCTGGGTGCCTCAAATTGTTCGGACAAAGTGATTAAAATTATTGCAATAGCAAAAAAATACATTAAAAATGTAGGTATTGAAACGCCAATGACTCCTGAGTTCTTCGAAACTTTTTTCAAGAAGAAGCAAGCGATCTTAGAGACAAAACTCGATTTTATCAATTGTGCAGAATTGCACCTAAATGCCAATAGCATAGACAATTATTACGGGGAAAACATGTATATTTCCAGACATGGCTATATATCTCCGATTTGGAGTAGAGAATTAACTCTGAAATTCATGAAAATAGCCGTGGAAGAAAGCTGGGATTTAGCTGTTCATGATTGCTCAAACTATACGAAATTTGCCAGAGGTTTGAATTTTAGTGGCAATGAGGGTAGGTGGGTCGGATCCAGTAATTATACCTGTGAG
>NZ_AGAF01000012.1 GCF_000224515.1 Desulfosporosinus sp. OT
GGAATTAATATGATTCCAGAAACAAAAACTAAATGCAGAAAAAGCAGCCTTAGAGGAGGAGGGAAACGTATGAGTTCCATTGTGCTTGGTTTTCAGGATATTGATAAAACAAAACTCATGGTTGTTGGGGGTAAAGGCGCGAACTTGGGGGAACTTTCCAAGATTGAAGGAATACGCGTACCAGATGGCTTTTGTATTTCTACCGAAGCCTTTAAAAGAATCATTGAGGAAACGTCGTTGATTAGCGAATTACTTGATCAGTTATCACTTCTAAAGGTGGAAGACAGGGATAAAATCGGTGAACTTAGCGGTGAGATTCGCAGGGTCATCGAAGGGATAGCCATCCCTCAAGACATTAATGAAGAGATCACCCGCCTCCTCTCCAGGTTTGATGAAAAAAATGCCTATGCAGTACGATCCAGCGCAACTGCAGAGGATTTACCGACGGCCTCCTTTGCAGGCCAGCAGGATACGTATTTGAACATTATCGGAAAGGAGGAAATCCTAAAGCATATCAGCAAATGTTGGGCTTCCCTATTTACGGATCGTGCGGTAATCTACCGAATGCAAAACAGATTTGACCACAGCCAAGTTTATTTATCCGTTATCGTTCAAAGGATGGTTTTCCCACAGGCTTCAGGGATTTTATTTACCGCTGATCCGATTACTTCTAACCGAAAGCTGCTAGCAATCGATGCCAGTTTTGGACTTGGAGAAGCACTGGTCTCTGGCTTGGTATCTGCCGATTGTTATAAAGTACAGGAAGAGGAAATCGTCGATAAGATGATAGCAACCAAAAAATTGGCTATCTATGGACTAAAAGAAGGTGGAACAGAGACACAGCAGATCGATCCTGATCAGCAAAAGACTCAAACACTTACTGAACAACAAATTTTACAACTAGCACGCATAGGAAGACAGATAGAAGCTTATTTTGGTTGCCCACAAGATATCGAATGGTGTTTGGTTGATGATACATTTTATATTGTCCAGAGTCGGCCAATCACTACTTTATACCCGATCCCTGAAGCGAACGATGAAGAAAATCACGTTTACGTATCTGTCGGTCATCAACAAATGATGACCGATCCCTTGAAACCATTGGGAATGTCAATATTTCAGTTAACATCTTTTGGACCCAGGTTTAAATCTGGTGGAAGATTGTTCGTTGATGTTACTCATATGCTGGCTTCCCCTGACAGCAGAAAAACGCTATTAGATAATATGGAACAACACGATCCGCTCATGAAAGACGCACTTATGACCATAATAGAGCGAGGAGATTTTATAAAACCGTTACCAAATGATAAGAAAGAACAGAGTCCCAATAAAAGCAACAAAGGTATATCGTCTTCGGGGCCTCAAGCAAAAATCGAAAATGATCCGACTATCGTTACTGAATTGATTAAGAGTAGCCAAACATCAATAGAAGAGTTAAAACATAACATCCAAAGGGCATCAGGATCGGATTTATTTGATTTTATTCTGGAAGATATCCAGATATTAAAGAAGATTTTATTTGACCCACAAAGTTTTGCTGTGTTTATGGCTGCTATAGATGCTAGCGTCTGGATCAATGAAAATATGAACAAGTGGTTAGGTGAAAAAAACGTAGCAGACACGCTTTCTCAATCTGTACCAAACAATATTACTTCGGAGATGGGTCTGGACTTATTGGATGTCGCAGATGTGATTCGTCCTTATCCGGAAGTCATTGATTATTTACAACATGTAAACGATGATAACTTTTTGGAGAAACTGGTTAAGTTTGAGGGTGGACAAGAAATCCAAGACGCTATCTATGCTTATCTCAACAAATACGGAATGCGCTGTGCCGGTGAAATCGATATTACGAAAACGCGTTGGAGCGAAAAACCAACGACACTTGTCTCCTTGATACTCAGTAATATCAAAAACTTTGAACCTGATGCCGGACATCGGAAATTTGAGCAAGGGCGGCGTCTTGCTTTGCAAAAAGAACATGAGTTATTAGAGCGATTGAATCAATTACCGGATGGTGAACAAAAAGCCAAAGAAACAAAACAAATGATCGACCTCATCCGGAATTTCATCGGTTATCGTGAATATCCAAAATACGGCATAGTTAATCGATACTTCGTTTATAAGCAGGCTTTACTGAAAGAAGCCGAACAACTTGTACAAGTGGGCGTTATTCATGAAAAGGAAGATATCTACTATCTCACGTTTGAAGAGCTTCACGAAGTCGTACGCACAAATAAACTGGATTACCAGATAATCGGCAAACGAAAAGACGAGTACAAATTATATAAAAAACTAACTCCGCCACGGGTTATCACGTCTGATGGTGAAATCATTACAGGTAAGTACAAACGAGAAAATCTTCCAGCGGTCGCGCTTGTCGGTCTACCCGTTTCTTCCGGAGTTATCGAGGGACGAGCACGTGTCATCTTAAACATGGAAAATGCTAATCTAGAAGCTGGAGATATATTAGTCACCTCCTTTACGGACCCTAGTTGGACACCATTGTTTGTATCCATAAAAGGCCTAGTCACCGAAGTTGGAGGACTGATGACCCATGGAGCAGTTATCGCACGTGAATATGGCTTACCAGCAGTTGTCGGAGTAGAAAATGCTACCAAACTGATAAAAGATGGGCAACAAATTCGCGTGCATGGAACAGAAGGGTACATCGAAGTATTGTAATTGCTGAATACGTCCAGATTTAATTAGTATGATTACTGGGACTTTTACTGGGCAAATCCGATAGAACGAACAAATTTTGTTAAACTGCAAATACTGGCCACTGTGGGGCTGAAGCCTACCACCACAGCCTCATTAGTTAACGACTATCGGAGCATTTTACTGTTGTGGGATTAAAAGTGAAAACAACAAGCCACCGGTCAGAGTAAAACGGTGGCTTGTAATAGTCCTATGGCTCTGATAAATTGAAACAGCAGGGTTGAAACGAGTGGCGACAACAGTATTTGAGTTCTTGTAAGGCTCACCGCTAGATAGGTTATTTACATCCCTTAAGTAGTTGATAATTCTCGCTTACCTTCGCTTAATAATTCCTTATGTTGCTTATATTTGAGGAATCCACCTACTCCTAGAAGCTCAGCATATTGAGCAAATTTCAAAAATCCTAAATTAGTCCAAATATAGCCGAAATTATTAAACGATCCACCAGCTAGGAACTGTACATTCATAAACGTTGCTATAAGAGCAAACCAGAATATTCGAAATCCTAGCAGCATTGATAGACCCACTAAAATTTCAAAAATCACTACTAAGGTATCAGTCACTCCCGGCATACCCAGAAAGATATTTTGTGCAATCCAAGAAAATCCTTTGTTAATGTAGAGTGGGTCAAAACTAGAGACGTTTGGCCCTGCTATGTTAGTAACGAGACTTTCAATTTTCCCAGCCGAATTAAGTTTACCATCAGAGAACCAAACTAATTTGTGCGATGCAGATTCTACCCATGCCCATCCATAAATTAGTCTTGCTACAGTGAAGATGATCACTAAAAAAGCCACTTTCCGATCTTTAAAATGTGTTTTTACAGCTTCAAAATACGATGCCATAAAATCCCCTCCTCTAATATTGTTATGGATTTTTTCTGTCATAAGGTTAAATTTAAAGAGAATACAAGTTTATTTATAAACAAGTGTTGACTAGTACACTTGTTAAATATTGGTGACTCTGTAATTATAAAGTAAGTCTCCTCGGATTCCACAGTAAAATGTTTTGTATACAAGGGAAAGGATAAAACAATCTAATAATTATAATAATTATAATATGAATAGTATTATAAGTAAATAGTGATTAAACAAAAAACAATAAATAAGATATTTAAGAAGTGATGGTGTAATATGGGCTAAGGGAACTAAGCCCCTGCCGCCCATGAAATAGAAGAGGCCTTTGGAAAAAAGGATAATTAACGCCAATAGTGGTAGCGAGGCGTCATTTGTCAGAACCAATCAGAGCATAATTGTCAACCAATATTTAGCCCCTAATACCAGAACGGCCTTAGGGGCTATCACTTATGACCCAATGAGGTGGTTATAATGCCTGAAAATAGAAGTCAATGTAACAACCAGCATTCAGTAACTTGAATTTTACTTGAAAGCAAAAATTATCGGAAAGAAAATGGTAACCATCAGCGCCCAAAGTGAATAAATCGGCAAATATCGCGTAACCGCAGCCTCAATCATCTCCACTTTAACTTTACCCAATAGAAACCGGAAATAATTAACCGTAATTCTTATTAAGTGGACAAACACAATAAGATTCATACCTAAAACGGCCAACCGGTTTGGAGTTATGCCATAAGAAGTTACCCTGAACAAAATAGCCGATAATGCCACGCAGTCAATCACTATCGCAACGGTTAACAAGGCGAAGATTATTCGATCATTAAAAACTATTTTTGAGCGAGTCTCTCTTCCTGCGACGGAAAAAATCGTGATCGCTAAGACTAAGAGCAGCATTAAGTTAAAAGTTAATAAGAACTCTCTATCGGTATAAGGATTCTTCTGCGTTACGATGATTGTAGCTAAATAGACACCCAAGGTTATTAAAACTAAAGGACTAAAAACCTTTGCTAAATAAGGCGCAATGTTTTTGGTTATGCCCCTGGCTTTCGCTAAATAAGTGCCGACGAAGGGTGAAGCAGCAACTCCATATATCACAATGTTGTTTGTATAAAAATGTTCTATATTGACTTGAATTGCCTTAAATAAACCAATGGTCAAAGCGGTTAAAAAGACACCGCAAATGAGTAATAGACCCGTACTAATTAAAAGCTCACCATTGTACTTCAGATATTCCAATACTTTTCCCGGCTGCAGGCGATAGTCTCCCATAAAAGAGATTGCCACTAAGGACCATAAGAAATAGAGCAAATGCAGATTAGCCAAAATGATACTGTCTGAGTTTTTTACAGGTAGAAAGTTCAGGTAAATCAAGGCTGCCAGGTAGGATAGGCAAAGTAACAGAATAAACTTTTTCGAAGGGCGGTTCTTTAAAAGAAAATAAAAGGAAAGCAAAGGGAAAACAGAAAAACCAATATTTGCCGGATTAATTAATTCTTTTTCAATGGATGGAAACAAAAACCTGGCAATTGTTCCGGCCAGCAACGAAATGACAATGACTAACAGAAGGTCTTTCCACTTAGTATCAGCTTCCATCTTTTCATTCCTTGACAGATCAAAATACAGCCTTTCATGCCAAACTTTCAGGATGGTTAGATTCTGATTTTCATTAAATACCTCGGGGAAGGCTCTAATAAATTTCTCGGGTTCCTGCCGATAAAGCCTTTCCAACTCGGCTGGCTGTTTAAGGTTTTCAAAAATGAGATTTTTCATAATTCCCTATTCCCTCCAATAATTTAATGGTTTTTGCTGTATTCAAGAATATCACCCGGTTGACATTCTAAAGCCTTACAGATAGCCTCTAAAGTCGATAATCTAACCGCCTTGGCTTTTCCGGTTTTTAAGACAGAAAGATTAGCTATTGTAATCCCAACCCTCTCGGAAAGTTCTGTGAGGCTCATTTTCCTTTTGGCCAACATCACATCAAGATTGACAATAATCGCCATATTACTCGCCTCAAACCGTCAGATCATTTTCGGATTTAATATCAATAGCATCTTTTAATAGCTTTTCAAGAACAGCAGCAAAAACGGCAATTACAGTTGGAGCAAAAGTAATGACCAATCCGAGTAATATGAGACCAGGGGCATCGTCTTTCTCTCCCACGAGATAAAAGAACGGCATGTCTATAAAATACAATAGACTGATTGAGATTGCACAGTATTTTATAGTCTTTAAAGCCTTTATCGATAATTCCGAGAAAGCTATGTTCTTGTCAATATAGCTTAAAAGTTTAAAAGCCTGATACAGAGCACCGTAAAAGGGAATGCCGCTACATACATACCGATCATAACGGGATACACCCAATACACCGGATAATGCTCGGCTGCTTCAAGCGCAATCGATGGCAACCCAAATAGACACAACGCAAGAACCGGAATTCCCAGAAGAAGAACAACGACCTTTAAAAACAGTGTTTCTCGTTTCATAAAAATCACCTCACTATTTGCTGAGTTGATTGTAATGTATTATTTATCGATTTTCAATAATTTATTATTGATATTTAGTATTTTATTATTGCAATACAATAATATTATTTAACGCATTTGTTTGTTGTCCCCAAAAAACAAAACCAAGTCTCAGACTTGGCTTAATGGTACTCTATCGATCAGTAATTATTGATGATTTCCGGTTGCACTAGATCGGCAGGTAGCTGAATGATCTCATGGTCCTTCACAAGACATGTAGCACTGAATTGGGTATTGAGTAAGTTTACAGTTCTTTGGAGGTTAGAGAAGCTAAGCTCGATTAAATGTTCGCTTACGAGTTTAAATTGTTCAAGTGAAAACTCATCGAACAACTTGCTTCATGGATGCGATGAAATCTGTGCAATTTCTGAAAGAATATTTCCTAAATTCCTGCAGGGTTTAAACCATTAGTTGGTTCGTCTCTTGTCCGGTCGTATTTCGGCCTTTCGTCATTCGGCTTCCTCCTGTCTGTATTCGGAAATCCTTATGACGATTATACCCCTTCAGCCAATGCTCAAGCACCCTTTTATCCCTGACCCCGTATCTCTCACAGATCTCCCATTTCGACCCTTTTCCTGCCAGATAATCCAGAACAGCTGAGAGCTTGGTCTCTTTTGTATATCTTTTGTTGTGTTCCTTCGGCAGAAATCCTGATGGTCCGTCTGTTTTGTATCGAAAGAGCCACTTCCTGAATGTCTCTTCAGATACGCCTGCTTCCTGATATGCTGATGTATATCCCATTTTCCCCGAGAGATACAATTCAACTATTCGTGTCATCTCTTCTACTGGTATTTTTCTCTGTTGTGACATAATAACCCCCAGACTGTACAGTTTTTTATTTCACTGTCCTGTCTGGGGGTAGCATACCAAGGATAGAAGTTCTCACACCAACGCATTTTGTTTTTGCGCACTGAAGAGCGGAATGAGGGTAGAGGAAATGACGATTTTAAAAATTTATACAAAATAATTACTTCTTAACCGGAACCCAATACTCACATCTGTAATTTGGAGAGTGTTTATTACCTTCAGGATAAACCTCAAGCCCTGGTGTGCAACAATCATGCTGATATCCTGTAGCTGGGAACCACTCTGAATATATCCTTCGGATTATATCCACTAAAGCTTCAGGCAGTGCTCCAACTGATTCAAATACAGCCCAGGTTGCAGCAGGTATAGTTGCCGAAACATATCCTTTCGGAAGGGTATCTTTGATTTCCTCAACTCCAATTATATAATTAAAGTCATCTTTACCGAAATCCTTAAATACACCAAGGACACCAAGCTTGCCTGCCTTTGAGCTGATCCACTGGTATGAACCATCCTTCACGCAATCGTCCCAGAATTTAGCCCCCTGTATAAAGTTTTCTCCGTCCACTAAACTTATCCTTCTTTGTTTACCTACTACTGTGAAGCTTCCTTTATCAACAATCTTATAATTCATATCTTTATCTCCTTTTATTGAAATGTGAAAGGAGAGTTTTGGATATGCCTTGAGATTTGCTCCCAGCTCGCGCGCAGCCGAAGGGCATATTCCATGCATTTTTCCAAAAGCTTTGGTGAAGGCTTCGGGCGTTTCATAGCCATACCTATATGCTACATCGATGATCTTTTTACCGGATAAAATATCCTGCGCAGCGAGTGTAAGCCTTCTTCTACGCACATATTCAGCTATAGTAACACCGGTTATCATATGGTACATACGCTGAAAGTGAAACGGGGATGACAAGGCAATTTTCGCCACCTTCTCAATATCCAACTTTTCAGTAAGGTTAGCCTCTAGATATTCTACTGCCCTGTTCATTGCGTCAAGCCAATCCATAAAGCCCCTCCTTTATTTCTATATTAAATGGTTTCTACTTACTTTTCCTGTCTTTAAATGCGTCCTGATGACAGGTTTGAATTATATAGTTTTATCTAATTTCTCGCAGCAAAGTCGATTACTCGCTCTTGCGCCAGCTTCTATGGTTCATATCCCTTCGCTGGAGTAATCCGGATGCTCTTGATTTCTGTGGCTTCCTGTGCTTTATAGGGCGCACCTACAACATGCGCTGGAAATGAGAACTACAAGCCCAGGATTACATTTGGGAATTGTTACCCACACGGCAGGACAACACGGCGCATGTAATGAAACACTTGAAGAAGTGAAGAGGGGTCTTACTCCTACTTATCTACATTGCAGATAAGATACCGGAAATGACCGAATTCAGGTTTCAGAGCATAATTGTCAACCAATATTTAGCCCCTAATACCAGAACGGCATTAGGGGCTGTCACTTTTAAATAATGTATTATACTTTTTTTGCGGGTTTCAGAGCTTATTTTTAGTTATATAGAGCGCAATTTGTTTGAGATATTGATTGAAGTCTTCAAGATTGTCATGAATAATATTATAGACTAAATCTGGAGAAATTTGACGTTTTCCACCATCCCTAAGATCATTATACCAGTATTTACCTTTACTTAACAGATATGGTCAGTAAAACCTTCTCTTTATTTCTGTTTGAGGTTTTGAGGTCTTGCGTTTCAAGGCCTAAAATGCAGTGACGTCTACGCTCCCTAATTGTCTTTACGGTATTTATTAAGAATGAACTCTTTGAATTCTTCAAGGGATTTTTTCGCTTCTTCTGGAAGATTCTCCATTGGGTCGTCTGAAGGGTGGGCAGCTGAAGTAGTGTAACCTTGTTGGCTTTCAAGTAGATAAGGTCTTGGGTCAGTGATTCGCCCGAGTAGAAAGTCAAGAGAACAATTGAGGCTTTCTGCCAAAACGTTTAAAGTCGAGGGGTCGGGATATTTTTCACCTGTTTCAAATTGAGATACGTCGGTTGGAGATATGTTAAGATTTTCAGCTAATTGGTTTAGTGAAATACTATTTAGTTCACGAATCATCTTTAGCCTGCTTGGAAAATTATTTTCTGCAATGACAGAATGTTCAGTCCGTCCTAATAAGAAATCAGTAGAGACTTTAAAATAATCCGCAATTCTTTGTAGAGTATCATAATCAGGTTTTCGCCTATCGACTTCATACTGTGCATATGTACTTCGGGACATACAAAGTATTTTTGCTAGTTCCTCTTGTGTGAGTTCGAGTTTATTTCTTAGATATAGTAGCCTTTTCCCTAACATTACAAACATACCTCCTCTCCAATATAGTATAGTCGCAATAAGCGACATTTAAAATAAGTGTTGCAAATCTCAACAAAAACATTGACAGTCGCGAACTGCGACTGTATTATTAAGGTAAATTCAAGTCGCGTTATGCAACGAAATAAAGGGGGGGAAATGTGGCTGAATTTGGCAAGACGAGGCTGTGGCTAATAAAATATCGGGGAGATTTAACACAGCAACAAGTTGCAAATAAAGCAGGAATAAGTAGATCATATTATGCAGAAATAGAGTCAGGCAACAAAAACCCTGGTGTTAAAACTGCTAAAAGACTTAGCAGCGTTTTAATGTTTGATTGGACTATTTTTTATAAATCATGAGAATTATGTATCAAAGTGAAGGTTCTCATAATATTGAACTAAAAACTCATCTAAACTAACCGAGTATAGGTTGAACTGGAGTTAATGATGAAGAACGCAAAAAATATTGGAGGAGGGCTGTCCTAAGCTCTACCCCTATTTGTTTATTCTTCTTTCAACTATAAGACATAATATAGAGTCCTCGGTATTGCCGGGGATTTAATTTTTGGGCGCACTAATCCCCAAATAAAAATTAACGGAGGATAGTATGTCTGAGATCAACGAATTAATAAAGCGAATTGAAGAATTACGTCTGAACATGATTAAGACAAAAGAGGGAAGAGCCTATACGGATCCGGTAGTTGTAGCTGCAAGTCAAGAGTTGGATGATGTTTTAGACAGGTATCAAGAGATGCTAATGAAAAAAGCGGTTCCAACAAATGCTTAATAATAGCCGATGAACTACATCTGAACAGACACTGGGTAAGAGAAAATTTACAATTAGCAATAGGTTCAACAGTTTAAACTCTGCTGAACCTATTGCTAGTTTATGAGAAGCAAAAGAGGAGCTCTCTTTCAGGGAAAGCTATTGCCGGGGGAAGAGGCTCAAGATGTTATGGTAAAGTGTGTCAAACAAAAAGGAATCGAGTTTTGTGGTGAATGGGAATAATTTCTCTGTAAAGAGGGTTCCTGCAGATTACCGATATAATAGGCAAAAAAAAGGGTAAGCGCGACCTGATGAAAATTATCAGATCGCGCTTACCCTTTTTTTGCCTTACGTGCCGACAGATCAACCTAAAGGAACGCCTATCAGGCCTGAGCATAGACTATTATGGCAATGTATGGAGGTGACGGTGATGGAATGGGCACTGTCAATCCCCCGGGGGCAGGCGTTAGCGTGTATAGACGAGCCGTGGGATGCCAAGGGGACCGGTCCTGGTTTTCTGGCGGATGTCAGAGAGGTATGTGAGGGGCGGTTTGGTTCAATAAAGTTTACCAGGATGTATTTTGGTCAGGAGTTTTGTGAAAAAGCACTCCCGAGCCAAAAGGAACTAGATGAGGCCTTGGCTTTGGCCGAGCAGCTGGGGATGAACTTTACTTTGGTCACACCTTATGTGACTGAAACGGGACTTGAAGCAGTTAAGGTTTTACTCCAGCAGCTGATGCAGGTGCAACCACGAGCGGAGGTCGTAGTTAATGATTGGGGTGTACTTCAGACCATAGCTGATGATTGCCCAACATTAACCCCTGTATTAGGTCGTTTACTTAATAAACTGTTGAGAGATCCTAGAATAATGACTCAGCGCAAGGAGCCAGAAGAGGAGGCGTTGGTGCGTTTCCGCACGTGTAGCTTAGCAGGGACACCTATGCAGGTCTTACTTGATCAGTATAAAGTCCGGCGAATTGAACTGGATCTTTCTCCACAAGGGCTAGATAATCATCTGACGGATTGGGGATATCGATTGTCTCTTTATCTGCCTTATGCCGTCATAATGACTGGACGAATTTGTTTGCTTCATTCCTGGGGGCTTGAAGAACACCAGAAGTTTAAGCCGTTTTCCGGCGGATGTGACCGCAAGTGCCGCTTCTACTGGCTGAAAATGTCCGATCCCAGTCACCAGGTGAGGAAAAGTAAGGACTGGGTAATCTTGCAAAAGGGAAATACCATTTTCTACCGGGAGCAAAAGGAGTTTCTGAAAGAGGGATTAGACAAAGCGACAAGGGTTGGTATTTCGCGTTTGGTTATCCAACGGGAACCGATATAGGGTAAAGAACTGAGGTGACTATACGATGAAGATTTTGGTCCCGGTTAATTCGGTACACGAGGCTGAGACTCTAGTAAACCTAGGGGCAGAGGAGCTTTATTGTGGTTTAAGTCCTGAAGCTTGGCGCAAAAGCCAAGGACAAGAATTTTGGTTAAATCGTCGAGAACTCGGAAAAGCCAATGTGGGGAGTCTAGAAGAATTAAAAGAGTTAGTGGTTGTCGCCCATAGAGCGGGCTCACAGGTATTTCTTACGTTGAATCAGCCGGGATATGCCCCGGAACTTTACACGGATATTCTTACGACAGTTCGTCAGGCTCAGGAATATTGCGGCGTTGATGCCTTTATAGTGGCAGATCCG
Source organism: Desulfosporosinus sp. OT (assembly GCF_000224515.1). Classification (GTDB taxonomy): domain Bacteria; phylum Bacillota; class Desulfitobacteriia; order Desulfitobacteriales; family Desulfitobacteriaceae; genus Desulfosporosinus. Next base: position 11,688 of record NZ_AGAF01000012.1, read on the forward strand.
GGGCTTATTCGTTTGCTGAAAGAAGCCTTGCCTGCTGTAGTTATTCATGTTAGCAGCTTAGCTGCAGTCTTGAACAGTGCCGCGGTCTCTTTTTTTAGTCAGCTGGGTGTAAAACGGATAATTTTCCCTCGTTATGTTCAGATAGAAACGATGAAATCTATTATTGAGCGGGGCGGAGATCATCTCGAGTATGAAGCCTTTATTCTAAATGATGGCTGCGTTTTTGAAGAAGGATACTGCCATGTCAGTCATGCCTTTGGAGGGGCATTTTGCCATAACCCAGCTTGGGTCTATAAGCCAATTAAGATCAAGGAAGAAGGGAACGCCGATCAAAAATGCCCAAGGGAGAGGCTGCTTCGAGTTAATAAGGAAACGTTTGGGGAGCACATGGACGAATATCGGCGCTGGCTTTGGATCGGAATAAAAAATCGGGGTGAGATGCCTGGCCCAAAGGGATACCCTTTAGGGATGTGTGGGCTATGTGCTTTGACTCAATTAAAAGAAATCGGTGTTGAATCTCTAAAAATTGTCGGTCGTGAGGCCCCCTTAAAAAAAAGGCAGCAAGTGTCAAGCTTGTTAAGGAAATGCTGGATTTTATCGCAGCGGGTCATTCTCCTGAAGAGGTAAGGCTGAAGGCTAAATCGGTCAAGGGAGTTAAAGGTTTGTGTGAAAGTGGGTATATGTGTTACTACCGGTGAACTGGCAAATTATGATGGTTCTGCGCCAATCAGTATTGTTTTACTCTTGCCACCAGAACATATAAGAACAAGGTGTTTCGCGTGTTGAGCGCGGAGCACCTTGTTTTAACAGCGTGGGCTGCCTCCTGCTGTACGGTATTCGATTAAGACCAGTTATTTAATACAAAAATCATTCTGTTTGGAAGGATTTATCAAAACAGTGCAGAACTAGGTTGTTAATATTGAAAGGCAGAAAGACTTATCTCTTAATTCAAGAAGGGAGCTGTTAAATTGAAAGTCAGAAGATCTAGCACTGTTCTGTGCATTTCTATGGTTATTGTACTACTGGCAAGTCTCACAGGTTGTCAATCTTCTTCCCCAGATGCTCTGCCGCAACAGACTGCTGTACCCCTCGGCTCGTTGGCGCGGTCGAGCGCTGCTTTTGCGCCGTATAACGAGATCCCGCTTAGCATCAAGCCGTCGGTAAAGCGCTACCAGATCGCGGCTGATCTGCAGAACATCACGAACAGAGATCGCTATAAATTCTCTCCCCAAGCAGAAAACATCTTGAGTAAAAATGGTTTTGTCGTGGTCCCAGGTCCCTACCGTGAGTTTTTCAGTAGCTACGAAAACAATCGTTATGATTCAACTCCCAACTTCATCACAACCGACGCTATGCTGCACAATTATCATCTGTATTTTGATCACCTGCTGCGGACGTTGGAGAAAGACAAACTGCGCGGTGAGTTGAATACCTTGACTGGATTGATGTTAACTGAAAGTCAAAAACAGTACAAGGCCCTTAAGGGAACGGATTGGGAAGACGCAGCGACACGCAACGTGGCTTATTTTGCCGTGGCTGCCCGGCTGCTTGATCCAAAGGCTGATGTTCCTTCCTACGTGAGCAAGGAGGTAGATAACGAACTTCAGCTTATTACGGATCACCAAGAAATTTTTATACCGTCGCCGGTCATGAATATCGGAAATTCTAACATTGGTTTAGCAGAAGCCTTAAAAGAAGACTATACCCAGTATAATCCTCGCGGGCATTATGCCAAATCAGATGAGCTGAAGACCTATTTCCAGGCTATGATGTGGTACGGGCGAATGACCTTCCGTGCCAAGAACGAGGATGAAACGAAGTCAGCTGCCCTAGTTACCCTGTTACTCAGCCGCCAACAGGTTTATGATCACTGGAACAACATTTTTGAGCCGACTAATTTCTTCGTCGGGAAGAGCGACGACCTCGGTTTTAGTCAATATTACGAGCTTTTAATGAAAACCTATGGCGAGATAATTGACCTGAATGAACTGACTGGGAATGTGGATAAATGGAAGGCTTTTGGTGATGGACTTGCCAAACTGGAGTCTCCGGCAATCAACTCGATGCCTATCTTTGACAAGACTCTCCAACCTGACCGCGACAAGGAAATAAAGGGTTTTCGTTTTATGGGCCAGCGATTTACCGTTGACGCTGCAGTTTTCCAGAACCTCGTGTATCGGGAAGTTGAGGAGAACAACAAAGGGCAGCGTCGAATGCTGCCGAAAGGTCTAGATATCCCTGCTTCTATGGGTTCTCAAGAAGCTTATGCTATCCTGGATGTTCTGGGTGAGACCGGGTACGAGAAGTACCCTGAGAATATGAAGAAGATCCAGAGTCATTTCGCTACGTCGGATAGTGCAGCCTGGACACAAAACCTGTATTGGTCCTGGCTGCACACCTTGGCACCCCTGACAGAACCAAAAGGCGATGGGTATCCAGCGTTCATGAACAACCAGGCCTGGACACGCAAGCAATTGGAGACCTTTCTTGGAAGCTGGACTGAGCTCAAGCATGATACCATCCTCTATGCCAAGCAGGTCTATGCTGAATGTGGTGGGGGAGAGATACCGCTTGATGATCGGGGCTATGTTGAACCTAACCCGGTGGTTTATGCGCGCCTGGCCGCACTGACGAGGATGACCATTGAAGGTCTAAACACCAGAGGCTTACTGAATGAAAGCGATCAGACTTCCCTCGAACGGTTGGAGGAATTGGCTTTAAAACTCAATAATATTGCGGATAAAGAATTGACCAACCAGCTCCTCGACGACCAGGACTACGAGCTGATCCGGGGCTTTGGCGGGCAGTTGGAGCATTTTTGGCTTGAAGCGTTGCGTGACGAGGGCGTTGATCATCCTTCGGCCATCGAGGAGAATTCTGCCGCCCTGATTGCCGATGTGGCAACGGATCCCAACGGACAGGTACTTGAGGAGGCCACTGGGTTTGTCAGTGATATCTATGCGGTAGTTCCTGTGGAAGGTAAGCTGCGTATTGCTAAGGGAGCGGTCTACTCCTACTACGAGTTTCCTTGGCCTGCTAGCGATCGACTGACCGACCAGAAGTGGAAGGAAATGCTGGAGAGCGTCGAGAAGGTTGATCAACCATCCTGGATGCAGGCGTATTCAGTACCAGCGTGGTAAACAGAATGGGGCTCTGTTGCGGGGTTATTTTTGTGCTCTTGGCCGTTTTCGGGTCGTTTCCAGCAACAAGAGGGTCCGGCTTCCAAGTTCATGCTGTGGGTGACCTGGATGGTGACGGGATTACAGAGGCATACAACTTAGACGATCACTGCCTTACTATTAGGGAAGGAGACCAGGAGCTTTGGCGGTCACCCAATGACTGGCGCATTGACAACTTTGCCTTGGGTGATGCCGACAATGATGGGACGATCAACATGGTGATAACCTTGTGGAAAAAAGGCAGTTTTGGATCGGTCAAACCTTTCTGGCTGACCAGTGAGGATGACGACTACAAAAACCACCTTTTTGTTTACCGATTAATGGACAAGGCCATGAAGCAGGTTTGGTGTTCGTCCGACCTGGATCGCCCCATAATCTCTTTTATGATTGAGGATTACGATGGTGACGGTCTGAATGAGTTAGTTGTCAAGGAAGGGCAGTACCAGAAGATAGATGAAGAACATTACATCCTAGATACAAAGGCCCTAGTCCGAACTACTGTCTGGCGGTGGGACGAATGGGGGTTTAGTTTATCCTATAGCAGGATGATGGGAACTCGTCCCTCAGCTTCAGAAAGGGGAATGTAATATGTGTTTGGTTACTTTGGCGTACGAATGTCATCCGAACTATCGCTTAGTATTGGCCGCAAATAGAGATGAGTATTATGAACGGCCTACAGAAGCAGCCCATTTCTGGACGTCGTGCCCTTCAGTTTTAGCCGGTAGAGATTTGGAAATGTTAGGAACTTGGATGGGAATTACGAGCACAGGCCGTTTGGCAGCTTTAACGAACTATCGTGATCCTTCTTCACAGATCCTGAGTGCAAAATCCCGTGGGTTTTTAGTTAGTAACTTCCTATGTAATACGGAATCACCCAAGGAGTATATGTTAGAGGTTGTCAATAACCGGACTTTCTACAACGGCTTTAACCTATTAGTTGGTGATTTAAAAAGTCTCGTATACTTCAATAAACTTTCAGCTTCAGCAGAAGTACTTAAACCAGGAATTTATGGTCTTAGCAATCATTTTTTAAATACGCCTTGGCCAAAAGTTCAAAAAAGCAAAGAAGCCTTGGCGAATTATCTGGCAAAGCAGCCATTTTTGAAACCGCACAGTCTCTTTGAGATTTTAGCGGATATTGAACAGGCTCAGGATCGCGACTTGCCTGAAACTGGGCTAAGTCAAGAGCGAGAAAGACTGTTATCCTCTATATTTATCCCTGGGACTGATTATGGAACAAGATCTTCCACGGTTATCCTAATAGATCGTCATAATCATGTGATTTTTACGGAAAGAAGTTTTATTAAAAGTCAGGAACATTTATCCGAAGTTAGTTATGAGTTTAATCTAATATAGCTTCCGGCCACTGTGCTGCATGCAATTCAACAAGAGACAAGAATTCACGAAGCGCTGGGGAGAGCCACTTTTTTCTGTGATATACGACTTGCGTAGTAAGACGTTGTGGTCGCTCATCCCAAGCTAATAGTTTAAGTTTGCCTTCTTGTACTTCTTTTTCCACAGTGATCAGGGGAAGAAAAGAAAGGCCAAGCCCGGACATTACACAATTTTTAATAGCTTCAATGCTCCAAAACTCAAGACAAGGATTGGGGAAAATTCCGTGGCTGTTGAGCTGTTGTTCAAATAAAACACGATAGCTGCAGCCATGTTCCGTGTGAAGTATGGTCTCATCTTTTAAATGCTCAGGTTCGACATGAGCATAATTAACAAGCGGATGATCTGGTGGCGCTATGAGTGCCATTTTTTCCTGGACAAGAGTTTTAATGTAGAGATCCCGATCTTTGATCTCCGGTTGGAGAAGGAAGGCCAGATCTAGATCCCCTGTACGGATAAGGTCAGGAAATTCCCAGCACACACCGGGCTTCAATATGATTTTGACTTCCGGGAATTTGTTTCTGAATTCACGAATAATCCTAGGCAAACGAAAGGCAGCCAAGGATTCAGGAGCCCCAATCATCAGTGTTCCAGCAAACGAAATCTCTGATCGGAGTGCATCTTTAGCCAAAGTATGCATTCTAGTGATCTCCTGGGCGTACGGGAGAAGGCGTTCTCCCGGATCAGTTAGAGAAATCGTTTTACCGAGCCTGTTAAACAAAGGAAATCCAAGCTCAGATTCCAGGGCTTGGATTTGGGCGGTTACACTGGACTGAGCATAACCGAGCTTAGTGGCGGCGCGCGTAAAACTACCAGTCTCGACTACGACAATAAACGTATTTAAATTCCGTAATTCCATTCCCAATTTCCCCTCTTATTATCGGATATATCGATCAATGCAATCGAAATCTTCCGTTTTTCTGATAGCATAATTATCTGATACAATTAGGGAAAATACAAGGACTGGAGAGAGAATGATGAATCATCACAATGAATTGAAAAGAACCATTGGTTTACCGCAGGCCATAGCCCTATATATCGGAGCTGTGTTAGGTTCCGGCGTACTTATTGTGCCTGGTATTGCAGCAGAGATCTCAGGTCCAGCTTCTTTGTTGGCCTGGGGTCTCATGACCTTGCTAGTAATCCCTCTAGCCCTGTCCATGGGATTACTATCTGCTAAGTATCCGAACGCGGGTGGTGTTTCCTATTTTGTTACACAGGCTTTCGGAGCTAAGGCTGGATCACTTGTGGGTTGGTTTTTCCTAATGTCCGTACCCATCGGCGCTCCCGTGGTTGCCTTGACAGGGGCAGGTTATATGACGGCAGCTATGGGATGGGGTAACGGTCTCCGGGTAGCACTGGCGGCAGGGATGCTTGTCGTTGGGTTATTGATCAATCTTATCGGCATGAAGGTAGCAGGGCAAGTGCAAATTGTTGTTGAAGTGGTCATCATTGCGGTGTTAGTGATCGCCATTATTGGGGCTATGCCTTATATCAAATCCGCAAATTTTAGACCGTTTATGCCTCATGGTTGGATGAGTGTTGGTCAGACAGCAGCAATTCTTTTCTGGTGTTTTATTGGCTGGGAAGCTGTTTCCCATTTATCAGAAGAATTTCTCGACCCACAAAGAGCAGCGATAAAAGGAGTACTCATAACAGCTGTGATCATTGGTCTGCTTTATTTTCTAACGGCTTTTGTCACTGTTGGAACACATAGTTACCAGGAATCTGGCTCGGACGTTTCACTTGTACTACTGATCAGGAAACTGTTTGGAGAAACGGGAGCAATGATTGCCGGCTTAACCAGTGTCTTTATTTGCACGGCAACCATTATCGCTTATGTGGGTGCAGCTTCACGTCTGGCCTTTGCTTTGGCAAGACAGGGAGATGCTCCCCGCCAGATGGGTATTTTATCTAAACGATACAGCACACCAATCGGAGGATTAGGCTTTCTTACCTTCTGTTTTATAGTCGTGCTATCTCTGTATTATAGCGGATCAGTGTCCCTGACTACCCTCATTCAACTACCCAATGCGACGTTTATTTTAACCTATCTAGGTGGTTGTGCAGCAGGAATACGACTGCTCAAAGGGAGCGTTTGGGGAGTCGGTATTTGTTGGTTGTCTTTTCTTTCAACGATTATTGTTTTCCCGTTTGTTGGTTGGGCGGTTCTTTATCCGCTTGTCATCACAGCAGGGTTTTGGATAAGCAGGCAAATAAGAAGTAGAACCCAGTATTTTCGAAATATCTCTGAGTAACTACATTATCCCAAGTCCTCGAAGATATCTTTGCTTTGCTCTGACACTCAAATACATTTGCAACTTAACAAAGACCGATCACAAATGAGGTGATCGGTCTTTGTTGGTCATTGTTCAATGAAAGGCACCTAGCATGCTATATCGGAAAGGTGAGAAGTGGACGTCTGCGGTAGCTCCGATTCATTGCGCAATCGCGATAAATGTAGTACGGCCATCCAGATGATGGCAAAACCGATCCATTGGCCAAGGTCGATGGTCTGATGTAATATAAGCCAGTTGAGGAGCAGGCCAGTTGCAGGGAATGCGAGCTCTGCAATAGTTGCATGAGAGGCCTTGACTCCATTCAACCCTCGGTAATATAGCAGTAGACTCAATAGACTTGGCACGATGGTTTGGAACAGTAGGTTTGCCCAAACCGGTGCCAAGCTTAGTGCCTGGCCGAGGCTGTGCCAGTTCGGGTGTTGTAGTAAGATGATGAGAGTCAACAGCGGCAGTGCAACAGCAAATCTTAGTGCCGTTACGGTGCTAAACGACACTTTGCCAACGAGGCGTTTGCCCATAACAGTCGAACCTCCCCACAGAGCTGCGGCTCCTATGGCATACAACGATCCCATGAGCTGCTTGCTATCGCCGGTAGCTGGAATGTGCAGGCCGAAGGTGAGTAGGTAGGCACCGATGAGCACCACAACCAACATCATCCAGAAAGCCTTCACCATGCGCTCTCTGAGTATCCAGGCGGCGAGAAGAACCGTGAAAACGGGTTGCACCTTTTGCAGGATAAGCACCACGTTCGGATTACCGTACGTAAATCCGGCAGTAAACAGGATGGAGGCCAGAGCCGATCCGCCCCATGCGATGAGCAGGACGGCTAACCAGTCGCCGCGATTCAGGCACTTGAGCTCATGGCGCTTCCAGATGAGCACGGGCGCTGCGAAGAGCAACAATAATATGTGCTCTAGCCAGACAATCTGGGAAGAGGTCACATAGTTTAGCAACGTCACGATAAAGACACCGTCGAGTCCCCACATAGCAGATCCAAGGGCGATCCACCATATGCCCATGTGGAATGTTTGTTTTTTCTGGACCAATTGAAAAACCTCCATTACTGATCTGATATTTGAATTGAACCCATAATACGAACGGAACGGTGTGCATGAAGAAGGCCTCGAGAAGTTTCTCGAGGCAACAAGTTCAACTAGGAAAGACCTCTTAGTCTAACCCAGTTTGTTCCTTCTCTCATCCGGACTATACCGTCGGCCTTGGAATTTCACCAAGTCAATCGGCGCAACAATAATGGTTACGTCGAGTCGCGGGCTGAATTGCACGGGCAATCGTCACCGCCGGTAGGGAATCTCACCCTGCCCCGAAGGTTCATATTCAGTTAATGAAGTATAACATAATATAGAAGACAGTGGTAGCATATATCTGGAGCATGGCCCGCCTAGCCCGACTTGAAAGACTCGGTTGGCGTTTTTTTATCCGCATTCGTGAGAGTGAATTTTATCGCAGGTTTTGCAATCTTTTGTTTGCTATCATTTATACAAATAGAATAACTGCTGGCAGGGTTTGGCAGAAAAAAGCAGGATTATGTTATGTGTAAACTGTGCTAAAGAAATTTTCAATTGGCTTACTCAAAGAATGCAGAGAAATAGGAGGAAAGTTCAATAGCAATAGACAGACGAAGAGATGACCATTGTATGGTAGCCTCTTCTTCTGTCTATTCTGTTATCGATTTTGGCCTATGTCGTAGAAATGCAGCAAATCTTTTTCTTCTAAGCACCCATAGATAATGAAAAAGCTTAAATAGAGAGGAATATGATGATTGAGGACAGTCTTTGGGTTGTTTGTTTACACCAAATGTAGTTTTTATTTTGAATGTTAAGATTTTTGCCAATTATGGAGGCTCGTAAATAACAGTAAATTAATAAATTTGAACAAGTGCGAGTCGCGTGCTATTATTTAAATTGGTATGATGGTCAGACCTGCTATTAGCTTAATGTTAAATGTTTGGGGGGATTCAATGAACAGTTAATTTGTCAAGAAAAAGTGAATAATTTAAATTTTAAGCTAAGTGTATATCCTCTAATTATTCTAGAAAATACGAAATGAGACTTTTAAACTGAAATAAAGGGAGAAATACTATGAACTTATATGTACTATTTTTCACGGCTCTAATCCCAATAGTATGGCTAATGATTTCGCTTGGGGTTATGAAATTGCCAAGTCATAAAACCTGCACAATTACATTATTCATAACCATCCTGCTCGCTGTTTTAGTTTGGAAGATGCCCATTAATCAAGCTCTTACCGCTACTCTTGAAGGATTTGCTATAGCCTTTTGGCCGATTATTATCGTCATCATAGCAGCAGTGTTTACATACAATCTCTCGCTTTATACAGGAAGTATGGAAGTCATCAAGAAAATGATGACAAGTATTACTACCGATAAACGAATTCTTGTCTTGATTCTGGCTTGGGGTTTCGGAGGATTTCTTGAAGCGATAGCAGGTTTTGGTACTGCAGTTGCAATACCTGCAAGTATTATGGCTGCGCTAGGCTTCGATCCGGTATTTGCGGCAATTATATGTCTGATTGCCAATACTACCCCAACCGCATTTGGGGCCATCGGTTTACCTGTAACAACATTAGCTCAGGTAGCAGGACTTAATGCATCAACCTTAAGCTACTCAGTAGGGATTCAATTAGCTGGTTTTATTATCATATTACCCATAATATTAGTAATGCTCACTGGTAAAAGTGTCAAAGCTGTAAAGGGTGTTTTCTTTATTTCGCTTGCTTCTGGGTTAGCCTTTGCAATTCCCGAAGTTCTAATAGCTCGTTATATGGGTGCAGCGCTTCCGGCACTCCTCGGCTCAGTTATCTGTATTATAGTGACGGTCGTGATAGCAAAAGTATTTTATAAGAATACTACTTCAGAAATAGAGCACATTTCATTAAAACAAGGCTTCCTTGCTTGGGTGCCTTTCATGCTGGTACTTTTGTTTGTTCTGCTCACAAGCTCCTTATTCCCGGGCATAGAAGGACCATTATCCTCCATTGAAACAACATTTAAAATATACACAGGTCCTCACGCTAAACCGGATTCATTTTTGTGGATCGCAAATCCTGGAACCCTTATCATTATTGCAACGTTTATTGGTGGCTTAATTCAAGGTGCAAAGTTTCTTGAAATCTTTAATGTACTACTCAAAACTTGTAAGCAGATGATAAAATCTGCCATAACCATCTTGGGGATTGTAGCTCTGGCGAAGGTTATGAGTTATAGCGGAATGATTGCTTCCATTGCAGTAGTGCTTGTAACAGCCACAGGAAGTTTCTACCCTATCATTGCCCCTGTCATGGGTGCCCTAGCAACTTTTGTTACAGGCAGTGACACATCGGCAAATATCTTGTTTGGTCCCTTACAGGTTCAAGTGGCAAACAATTTGCACATGAGTCCTTACTGGTTAGCAGCAGCAAATACTGGTGGGGCTACAGCCGGTAAGATGATCTCTCCCCAAAGTATTGCTGTTGCTACTGCAGCAACTGGAATTGTTGGATCTGAAGGCAAAATATTAAAGGCCACTCTAAAATTCTGTTTTGCGTATGTTTTCTTCTTGGGAATGGTTGTATACCTTGGAGCTCGATTCTTTGGAATGTAATATTTGTATAAATCTGCTCATCTCTTGATTTAATCTCCACTAGCTTGATCGAACTTAAAGCATCTGCTGAATCAGGCCGTTACATTTTGGAGTACAAAACTTTAATAATCGAGGTATTTCACGTGGGGACTACATGATATTTCTCCTGCCGATTTCATTATATTTCCGAGACTAATTCACATGGCGTATGTCTCTGTTATCACGTATAGTGATATTTCACAACTTTAATAACATAACTTCCCAGTATCTTAATTTATATTAAAGCAAATTGTAGAGAAGGGAGTGTGATATTTAATGAGGAAAATAAACAATCGCATTTATCTTGGCATGATATCTGGTATTGTCGGCTTCATAGCTTTAACCATCCTTGATGTTATCTCATCAAGGGTGAAGATTTCACAACGATCTTTTCGAACGACAGGAGCAGGAGTGTGGCTATCTTCCCGTAGACAAGCTGATAAATGGCCAGGACAAATACTTGGAGTAATGATGAATATCGGATTAAGCATGGTCGGTGGAGTATCCGTGGTAAAACTGTTAACTACTTTTGGACGAGATAAACTAGTTCCCAAGGGTTTATTTTTTGGAGCTACATTTGGTTCAATCATCACAACTATTCTTAGTGGTTTAAGTAGTAACAAGGTAAAACCAAAAGATGCTTGGAGTAATCTCTCATATATGATTTCTCATTTTGCTTTTGGTTAGCACCAATCCTCACTGCCGCTAAGATTGGTGACAATTCACTGTTTAATACTCCGCCACAAAATGATTATTCTAAATCAACGAAGCAAACAACAAACAACGAAAAGGAACGAATGGAAACAATATTCAACCTGTTTACTCAGATGTAAATCACAATCAAGAAGAAACAACATTTATTTTATTTGTTTTAAGTTACTTTTAACCACGACGTGATAACATAGATCATGTCGTGGTTTTTCTCTTTACTCTCATCTTACCCTCCCTAAAAATTAATATTGTTAATTAACGCTATAATCACAGGCTATTTCACTTGGGTTTTCATTTTTTGTCCAGCCTTCAGGTAGGATTTAACAAAATGCTGCAGAAATCAAAATATCAGTTATGAAAAGGTCCTTTCTAGTCTGATAAGAAAGGATCTGTATTTTTTCTCCGAGTTTAAAGAAGGCGGACAAAATGGAGTTAAGGGTCATATAGTGTGCATTGAACGTTTGATTGCCCTCAATACCGTGGTATAATATGGTGAACAAATGAACGCTTTTTGAGGAGGCTCATGAATGGCTTTTAATATAGACGAAGGGTTAATTCGAAGCATCCGAGAAATTGGTCGAAATTATGCCGTAGAACAGATCGTTCTTTTTGGGTCACGTGCAAGAGGGGATCATAAGCCTGTAAGCGATATTGATCTAGCGGTTTTGTTATTGCCAGAGTCTAATTGCACTGGGCGATTGACCAGTGATATTGAAGATCTTAATACACTCTTTAAAATAGACACCATATTTATTAATGAAAACATTGACCCTAAATTATTGGAGAATATCAAAAAAGAAGGTGTACTTCTATATGAGCGAACCAAACATAAAAGTCAATAATTTCAAGAATGCACTTTCCAGATTGAAAGAAGGGATCGTCAAATATAATGGAACTGATGATCTATTAAGAGATGGGGTAATACAGCGTTTTGAGTTTACCTTTGAGCTTGCCTGGAAAACCTTAAAGGCAGTCTTTGAAGATGAGGGATTAATAGGTTTAAATTCTCCGAAGATGGTATTACGAGAGGCCTTTGCGGCAGAGCTTATTAAAGAGGATGAATTGTGGCTGGCCATGCTTAATGACAGAAATTCAACTGCACACATCTACAATGAACATCTGGCTATTGAGATATGTTATAACATACAAGAAAAATATATCATCGCACTTGAGAATTTGCTTGAGAAAATTGAAAAGAGGCTTAGTGACTAATCTGGATGGAATATAATGATCATAATTCTTTAGGTACTATAGATCACATGTTTCTTATTATATAGATCAAAAACCTATAAAAGTTTATGCCTGTACCAAAATGGTATAGGCTTTTTTTCATGTCCCTTTATTACAAGATTGTTACAATTTGGGCATAAACGAAAACTTAATTATGAAATGGAATACCTTAATGAACTTAACAAACTGTTGCTGCAAGCGGGATTATGGCAAGATACGAATCGCAGGATATTCAATATTAAAACTTACGGCTCTTTTAAATCAAGCGCACCGGTACAGACTCGAACAAAGGTATTACTGAATACCATGATCCAGCAAAATGCCAGTAACCAATAACAAAGGAAACCAAAGAGCCTGACAGCCTCGGACTGAAAAAGAACAGAAATTAAATAGGTAGCACCTGTATAAGCGCCGAGGGGAAAGGTGAAGGCCCACCACGATAAAGCATAGGGCAGGTTCTTTTTAAGGATGTACATAATAGTAATCACACCAGCTGCAATCAGCCACCAAAAACCAAAGCTCCAGTAAAGCAATCCGAAAAGATTAAGAGTGGGTGTTACCAGACTGCCTAAAAAGGGTGCACTAACGGACCCTAAGTTCAGCAGTGACATTGTCCCCGCCCCGATTGGACCCAGATAAATCCAAATAGTAGGAATTAAAGAGCCGGGCAGGGGAGGAACCACGAAAAATCGATAGATGCAAATGACCGCAATCAACATAAAGAGGAAAAAACCAGATCCCCAAGATGCATAATTAAGTATGAGCAATGACTTTTGAAAGGACTGTGGCCAGTACGGAATCAGTTTAGCTCCGGCAATGGGAACCACAATTAAACTCACCGGGGGCATAAACCACGCCGGATTAATGTCTTCAATAGTTATTGTATTCAAGACATTAAGAATCGGAATGATGAAAGCTGTGGCTAGAGAGAGAACTCCTCCAGTAATCCATAAACCTTGAGCAATTTTCACCACTAAAGCCGCTCCAATATAACCTGATCCCAGCAAAAGAAAGTCTGCCGCCAAGACTAAGCAGGCGATGGGCAAGGTGGCGTAAAATTGCCCAGTAACGGGGTGCTTGAGATCCCTGAGTGCGTTGTCGTAAAATATTATCCAGCGCAAGGTCCAGGGGACTATGAGGACGAGAAAGAGAACGATATTGATGATCCATAGAAATACCGCAACGTTGTTCAGCAATGACCAATAACAGGCGTAGTATTTACTTGTGACAGCGAAGATTCCCGTTCCCATGACGGAAGCAAACCAGGTAGGGGAAAAATTCTTTATTACCCCTGGGAATTTATTCGTTGTGAGCGGTATATTCATCGTTATAACACCTTCCTTGGGGCTTTGTTTGGCCATTTCTCGAATATAAATTTTGCCCCTGCAAAGTATTTTAACTGGTTTTGTCATTTCTTTCTCTGCACATTATTTCTATTATTCTGGATTACTTTTTGAATATTAATTAAAGAAAAATACCGGTCCCTAAGGCCGATATTATTACGAAGTTTGCCGAGATTCATTTTCCAATAAGTTTTTTCGGTAGAGGCCAGGAGGGATACCGATTATTTCCTTGAAAACCCTGGAAAAATAGTTGGCGTCCTTAAATCCAATTTGCTGGGATATTTCAGATATAGATACGGAAGGATTTTGTTTTAAAAGTTCCTTGGCTTTTTCTAACCTGGTTGTTATTAAGAAATTCGAAAAGGTTTGTTTCTGTTCTTTACTAAAGAGATAAGAAAAATAAGTTGGGCTCAGATGAACCTGCCTGGCTACTTCTTCAAGAGTAAGTTGTTGAACATAATTTTGTAAAATATATACCATTGCCTGTTGAACCAACTGACTAGACCGGGATAACGGATAATCCTTAAAAGAACACTCGGTTCTGGCTCTTTCTCCGGAATGATTCTGCGTAATGAGGTTATTACCGTGTGTAATCCCTAATTTAAGAAAATTGTTACTGATGGTATGAAGGGCTGTACCAAGAATCAGCATTTCTTCATGCTTTTTGATAGGCATCTGTTCGTAAAATTGTAGCAGTTTTACCTCATTCAAATTCATGTCTCGGACTCTCTTTAAGATTTCTCTGCTATCATTTAACATGTTATTAATCCTGATTTCTCCTGTCGCTAGGGCTCCAAGGAATTCCCGCTCACCATGAAGGGGAACTGCGAGTATATACAAGCCCGCATGGCAAGGAAAAAGATGGGCTTGATACGGGTCGAGATGCACGCACTGACGCACGGAAGCCCTACATCTTTGCAGACCTTCTGGGTGAGCACGAATCAGTCGGCAGAAATTGTTTTGAGGTTTAGTTTTTGGTGTAAGGATATAATCTCCGCTGCAGCTGACAAATTTTAACCAAAGCTGATGTAGGGCGCTAAAGTTGTCCAGTACTGGTTGGATTGTGTCAAAGTTTTGGCGTAGGAGAACTGTTTGACTTGAATCCAAGCTCGTCATCTCCATCTTATTTAAAATTTTTACGGAAATTGATATTCTTTCTCACCTGTACTCGAATGATATTTGCTATATAGGGTGTTGGTGGTATCTTGATAATCTTAAGTTTAACATAAACGGTAATTTGCCAGAAGGAGTATTTTCGAAGGATATAATTCTTAGGATAATTGGATAAGGTACAATTTTTTGTTACAGCCTTGTTCGTGGCTTCCTTACGGAATTGTCATTGTTTATGACGGCCAATTGTTCCTAGGCTGCTGGCAGGGTATTTATTTTTGTGAGTTTGACGGTCCTAGGACGTGTAAGTATTATGTGAAAATTCTTAAGTAATAGACAATAGATTCTTTCTTGACTTAGAAGAAGGGATCTATTTTATGTAATAGCTGCAACATTTTTTTGTTGTTTTATTTGCCGAAGAGAATAATTTGAAAAATTTGATAATTGAAAAGAGAGGGGCTTTCCGAGATAAACTGCTGCTTAAAGAAGGTTATCGACGATTGAGGGGTTGAATCAAATTGACAGAAAAAGATTTAGCAGAAGGGAAGCCTTTGTAGTATCCGAAGATCTCTTTGATGAGCTCTTTTGTGATGCCTTTGGTCCAGATCAAGCGCGAGATTTTAAGGGTATAACGATTATCCAAAGTGTAGGTTTGCGATTACCAACTAGGCTATGAATCCTGATCTTGGTAAATGCGGAATCACAAAAGTACAAGTGTTAATAATGTCTATGACGTTATCGGACTCAAAATAAAGGTAAATATTCATTGCTGGAGAATGACTTCCATGTGCCAATAAAGGAGGTTTAAGCTAACAAGTTCGTATTAAGTCTATAACACAGACAAGGGGGCGATATATTGAAGCAGTATATCATAGTAGGCAATTTTATTGTGGAAGACGAAAAGAAACAAAGGATTCAACTGTCTTCCAAGGGATCCACTACAGGAGAATCATTAGCAGTTTATGAACCATTAGCATTGCCGGAAGAGAGCCTAGCATAAAGGTTGATCCTGCTGAAAAGGTCGGTTCGCCCTTCCAAAGAACAATTGATAGAACGGTTATATAGTCCCTATAGCCCTTAAAATGGAAATAATTACAGAAAGCGGAGGACTTAATGACATGGAAAATTCAATTGCCCCTGAAGAAAAGGGCAAATTTGGTCGCTTAAATTGTATTGATGTCTTCAGAGGTATCGCAGTCGCAATTATGCTCATTGTCACTAATCCGGGAAACCCCCTACGTAACTACCCACAATTAAGACACGCAGCCTGGAATGGATATACTGTCGCAGATTTAGCATTTCCCTTCTTTATGTTAATCATGGGGATGGTTATCCCTTATGCTGTTGATAAGCGTATCAAAGAGGGAAAGTCAAACTTAAGCATTTTCAACCATATACTCATCAGAAGTATCGGTTTATTCTGTATTGGGATTTTGTTAAACGGGTTTCCAGTATATGATTTATCCATAATACGAATACCCGGAGTTCTACAGCGGATAGCGATTGCTTATCTTTGCACCGGGATTATAGAGTTAATCGTCAAGGCCACTGTGAAAAAGAGTTACCTACAAATAATTGTTGAGAGCAGTTTAGCACTCAGCATTATTTCCGTCTATTCAGTACTCTTGATTAAGTACTCATTTCCAGACTATAAGAACCTCGTCCAGACTATTGATTTATATTTTTTGAAAGGGCATTTATATACCCCGGATTGGGATCCTGAAGGCATTTTAACGACATTTTCATCCATCGCTACGGCAATTTTCGGTTCAATTGCTGGTAACATCTTGTTCAACCGAGATAATAAGGCTCGTAAGAAATTTATCACTATTTTCATTTATGGGGTTGTCACAATAATCGTTGCTTCAATAATCCAACGATGGTTTCCTTATAATAAAAATCTATGGTCGAGCTCCTATGTTTTAATCACTGCCGGGATAGCATATCTAACGATTTCTATGTTATTTCTGGTCATCGATGTGGCTGGATTTAAGGCGTTATTTAAGCCCTTAATGATTCTAGGAAGTAACCCAATCTTTGTTTATGTAGGCTTTCAAATAGTCTGTAAAACGCTTTGGCTTATTCCCATGGTGAATTTAACAACCGGTGATTCCATGAACTTAAATGTATGGATTACGACACGGTTTTTTACTCCTTGGGCTGGTGATCGATTAGATTCCTTCTATTTCTCCTTGTTTTACACCATTTTGTGGATAAAGATAGTGAGCAGTTCATCTAGAAAGAATTCCTATATTAAATTGTAAGCCCCTCCCGCTCAGAAACTTTCACCCATGATGCTCACGTCCTAATCGCTCATGCTAATTTCTGGAGAATTCATAGGTACGTGGTTAAATGTGGTAATTATTTTTTCTTTAGAAAGAAAAATTGCCTCGTGTTGAATATCTACAAAGAAGAGTAAATTCATAAATCGGCGTTTCGAAGGCGGATACTCAGTGTTCCGAGTGAAAAAAACAAAGGAGTTGTGTGGAATTGTTTACTTTACTGGCAACCTTAAAAGTAAAGCCTGGCAAAGAGGCCGTAGTGACCGAAATTTGTACTCAATTGCCAAGAAGGTTCTTTCTAACGAAGAGGATTGTTTGATGTACATACCCCATGTGGTCATGAATGACCCAACTGAAATAGTCTTCTTTGAAAAGTACAAGGATAAAGAGGCTTTCAAAGCCCTGGGAAGTTTAATCGGCAGTGGCGGCAATGTTAGACATACAAAATGTAATAGAAGCTTTCGTGCGTTGAAGCCTCCGATTACTTTAAATAATACATTGTGTAAATTTTCAAGACTCCGTCCTTTAAACTGACACGTATGGCCTAATGTTTATTTTTCTGGCAGAAAAATGGTTGCCCTCCCAAAGTAGAAATTTACTCTACTATGGGAGGGCTCTTTCATGTTGTGTGAGGATATAGTTTTCAGTTTCGGTTCACTTTATGTATGGACTCATTAATTAAATTCTGATTGTTCTAGTTTGCGTTTTTCGCCGAATGCAACCTCCTAGCTATACTTTCTATATATTATGGATCGCGAGGACTTTTCAGCCTGTTTTCAGGCTGTTGATGTTGATTAGGAGGAAAGACATGGATTGGAAATATGAAAAAGGTGAATTGATGTGTGAGACTACGTTATGCGTAACGAAGCGTTTTTGTTGAGACCTTTCCTGGCGATTGATTTAACAAGTATTACCATCTAGAGTACAAAGGAAAAGTAAAACAAAAAATCGAATTAATTCGTTGTGATTGCAATAATGATTCATAACGAGGAGGAAGGTAGTGAAACGATCAAACAGAAGACAATTAGGGATCCTAATTGTTCTTAGTTTAATGTTATTTACAATTTTTGCACCAGTAAATGTATTGGCCGAAACGAATACAAATACGTTGCAAGCTACTGATTTAGGAAAACCTGATTCCCGTTTCGGGGGAATAGACCAGTATGAAACTTCCGCTAAAATAGCTGAAGCCGGTTGGAAGGGAACTAGTTATGCTGTTGTTCTTGCTGCTGGAACGCAACCCAACCTTATTGACGCTATGTCGGCTGGTCCCCTGGCGGCTATGCTAATGGCCCCCCTTGTCTTAACGGACAGCGGAAATCAGTTAAACCCTTTTGCTAAGGCTGAAATCACCCGCCTGAAACCCCAAAAAGCTTATATAACGAGTGGACTGGCCGTCATTAAACCGGCAGTTCTGGAAGAACTAAAATCGATGGGAGTAACGCCTGTTGAATTAGGCGGCTATGACCAGTATGAAACGGCTGTGAATATTGCCAAAGAGATGCAGTCGCTGGGAGATAAGTTTACGAAACTCTACGTTGTGGCCGGTTGGGTTAGTCCTGCCGATGCACTTTCGATCGGTTCGATAGCTGCTTCCGAACAAACACCAATTTTAACTACAACGAAAAATGAACTTCCCGCCAAGGTGAAAGACTATGTGGACAGTCTCAGTGGCTCAATTACGAATAGCTATGTAATTGGCGGGACAGCCGTGGTTTCTGATGAGGTCAAGAACAGCCTCCCTGGCAATCAACAACGGTACTATGGTAATACGAAATACGATACTAATTTGGACGTCCTTAAAAAGTGCGCCGATAAACTAAAAAACCAAGTTGTTTATATTGCTAACGGCGAAACCCTTGTCGACGCCCTAGCCGGGGTTCCCTTAGCGGCTCTGGATGCGGCGCCAATCATTCTTACCGCTAAAACGATGGATCCCGCTCTCCTGAATTATGCCAAAACAAACCTTTCCCTAAATGTCATTGCCTTAGGTGGAAAAGCCGTGGTTAATCAGGAAACTTTAGATCAGTTGTCGTCTTATGAGAACAAAAATCCTGCGTTGAAGATTACTG
The DNA here is from genome assembly GCF_000224515.1 of Desulfosporosinus sp. OT. GTDB lineage: Bacteria > Bacillota > Desulfitobacteriia > Desulfitobacteriales > Desulfitobacteriaceae > Desulfosporosinus. Next base: position 30,945 of record NZ_AGAF01000012.1, read on the forward strand.
CACCACAGGATGGGGCGGTATTGGACTATGATGGTGAGGTAACTGTCACATGGGCTGCAGTTCCTGGGGCAACCGGATATACGGTAGAAGTCCATGATTTGGACAATCCCTGGCCCTACCTTGCCGATTGGGTTACAAATATACCGGCTGGCACTCAAACGTTTACTTTACCCAAATACCGTATTACGACTACGGGTCATCATTATGTTATTACAGTTCACTATGAAATGCCGATCGATCCCGATGTTGGCTCTGCTGGATTGGGATCAATGCCTCCAATTCAGGTTCAGATCGGAAAAAGTCCTAACATTTCCCCCTTGGTCATAACCTCCCCGGGCTCTGATGCCACGTTTTCCTTCGGGACACAAATTCCACTCCAATGGAACGATCCATCTGATGCCAGCAAACTCAATGCTGAGGTCCTAATTCAAGGTAATATTATCACTGAATTTCCCATCCAGAACGGGCAGGATATCTCTCAACATTTGTATCAAGGAAAAAACCATGTCACCGTTTCCCTAAAGAGCGACGACGCTGTTTTATATCAAGGCTCTCTGGATATAACGATGATCCCAAGCTCGCCCATGAGCGACACCCCAGATATTTTGACTCCAAGCACCGGCTCAACAATAGACCCGAACCATCCTCTTACTGTAACTTGGAAACCCGTCGCGGGGGCGACAGATTACAGTATCAGTGTCTATAGAGAAGACGGTTCTATAACTCAAGGAGTAGGTTTTTTCCATACCGGTACCTTGACAAGCTTCCAACTCTATCCTTTATCCGATGGTCAATATCATATGTTTGTCCGAGCAGAGGTTGATAACCTCCTGCGAGACGGAGACCTAATTACTGTTAATGCCCCAAAAGCTGATCCGAGTATCGTTTCGCCGCCACCTCTTAACATCATACCGCTTCAGATTGTGTCACCCACCAATAATATTACAGTAACAGGGAACGAACCGGTGATTCTAAAGTGGAATGTTCCCAAATTCGCTACGTTCCTAAACGCTGATGTTAGAATAACTTCATCGCTAGGTTATACTTCGGGATATTACAACGGAGAAAATATAAACAGGGCAATACAAAAGGATATGAATGCCTTGACTCCGGGAGTTAATCACGTCACTGTGACTCTCAGTGAATCGGGTGACATTACGCAGTATCAAGGTTCCGTCGATATCATCTATAATCCATAGGTAATGCTCACTCTATCCTTTTATTTTCATCCAATAGTGAGACTCCCACTTCTACAAGTGGGAGTGGTACCCCGTACTCTGCTTCGGTGACGAAAGCCTCCAGTGGAGGGTTTCGCCGAGCCGCCTTTTCCCAATAGGAACACTTGGCGGCGAAGGAGGTAGACTCCCCCACCGAAGACTCGATGTTCAACTTTAGTTGAACGAGTTCACATGTTGACGTCGGCCTGCAGGAGGAAGAAAAATTTGAAACATAATAGCAAAGACAAAGATTTCAGATATGGAAGAATTCAAGCCAGTTTCACGGCGGTCTTGACTATAGTCGCACTGCTTTGTTCTCTTTCTCTACCCAGCATCATGGTTCTTCCGCAAACGGCCTATGCTTCAGGTGCCAAGATTACCGCCATTAGCGCTAATGAGGCTTATGCCTTAGCTATGAAAAGCGACGGTACGGTTTGGGGATGGGGAACTGGTCCCTTGGGAAATAATGACGCCGATTCAAACTCGGCGTTAGTTCCTGTTCAAGCAAAAAATTTGACTGATGTTATAGCGATTAGTGCCGGGGGTGATGTCGCCCTCGCCCTCAAAAATGATGGGACTGTATGGAGCTGGGGATCTAATCAATATGGTGAACTAGGAGATGGCTCGACTACTAACAGGAATAGCCCAGCGCCGGTTCCAAGTCTCAGCGGAATTTCTGCGATCGCGACAGGTTATAGTTATTGTTTGGCCCTCAAAAATGACGGAACGGTGTGGGCTTGGGGGTCGAATCAGAACGGAGCATTAGGAGATGGGACTACCGACGACAGAAAAACTCCGGTTCAAATTTCTGGACTGAGTGGTGTTGTCAGCATTGCCGCTAATTACCATTCCAGTTATGCTATCAAGTCCGATGGAACTGTGTGGGCTTGGGGCTTGAATGATCAAGGTCAGCTGGGAGATGGTTTAAGCAAAGATCAATGGTTGCCGATCAATACGGGGCTTAGTAATATCAAATCCCTAATTCCAGGGGGATTTTCTTTAACTGTGATCAAGCAGGATGGCTCATTATGGCAGTTGGGGCTCAGTGTCAATGGCTCGGTAAGCAATGATGTTGAATACACTCTGGTTCAAGTACCGGGGCTTAGCCATGTTGTGTCAGCAGCTGCCGGACAAAACAATTTTATGGCGATACTCCAGGATCAGACCGTCTGGACTTGGGGTAATGCGCTGCCTGGGTACGGGTCTATGAATACAGTCACTCCCCAACCGGTGCAAGTGCAGGGGCTAAGTGGAACGTATAGTGCCGTTGCTTGTCTGGGTTGGTACGACCTCGCGCTCAAAACGGACGGCACAGTCTGGGCTTGGGGAAATAACATGAATGGCGAACTGGGCGATGGTACTAAGGACAATCATTTCGTGCCTAGTCAAAATTTCGCAGATAAAACCCCCATGGCGGCTACGGTTGGTAATGTATCCTTGGTGAATACACTCTACAGCGAGCCGTATGCAATCACGATTCGTTTTACAAAACCTATGCTTCAATCGACATTTAACACTCAGGGTAACGTCACCCTCAGAGATGATCAGGGCCAAGAAGTCGCTCTAGATTTAACCCAAGAAGGTCCTGACTTGGGTAGAATGCTTATTAAGACAGTGGCACCCTTGTCACTGGGTCAGCATTATACTTTGCACCTTGCCAACCTTATGGATCTTGATGGCTTAACCTTGCCGGACTATACCTACGATTTTACAGTCTCACTTCCTTTCAATACTTTTCAAGGGGGAGTTAGCGCAGGGGACTCGCATAGCTTGTCTGCCGGGGAATATGTCATGGCTTGGGGAAGCAATACCTATGGACAATTAGGGGATGGAACCAATATTCAGAGATCGACCCCGGTCCGTGTTCAAGGGCTAAAAGGCCAGGCATCTTCGGTTGCTGCAGGAGGGACTCATAGTCTGGCGTTATTACAGGACAAAAGTGTGGCAGCTTGGGGCAATAATGACCACGGTCAACTTGGAGACGGGTCGTTTACAAACCGCAATACGGCGGCCACGGTGAACGGACTCAGCGATATCGTCGGCATAGCAGCGGGAGAACGGCACAGCTTAGCTGTCCAAAGCGATGGTTCTGTGTGGGCGTGGGGAGATAACAGTTCCGGACAATTAGGGGATGGCACATTGAAGGAACGCTCTACCCCAGTAAAAGTTAAAGGTTTAAGTCAGGTGACCAAGATTGCTGCCGGAGGAGACACCAGCCTGGCAATCACAGCCGATGGCAAAGTTTGGGCCTGGGGTAATAATCAAGACGGTCAACTGGGAGATGGTACAACCAATAACCAATCAACACCGGTTCTCGTGCCAGGACTATCAGATGTTACCACTGTTTCTGTCGGATGGACTCACTGTCTGGCGCTTAAGAGTGACGGAGGGGTATGGGCCTGGGGTGACAATAGTCAGAGTATCCTGGGTACAGGAAGTGCTGACGCTTATTGTGCGGTACCCACGCAAGTTAAGGGCTTATCAGGTGTTACGGCTATTTCTGCTGGGAACCAATTCAGTTTGGCCATGACTAATCAAGGCGTTGCAGAAGCCTGGGGACGCAATGATTTTAATCAATTGGGCGATGGCAGCGCTGCAAAATTTGAGTCGACCCCTGTACAGATCAAAAATATGCCTCTCGTGCCTGTAGTGGACCAAAGTATATCTGCCGGTGGATATCATGCGCTCTGTGGTACACTGGGCACGAGGTCCTGGGGCTATAATGCGTCTGGACAATTAGGACTGGGCATCACCGAACACATTTCCATACCAGAGGCAATATCATCCCCACCAACTCCGGAGTACTTCCGCAAAGCGGGTCAGGCTGCGCCGGATACCGCTTCGGAGATTGCCCAGACTGGCTGGGCGTATGGCGCAGAAGCAGCGATTCTGGTCAATGAAAAATCTTATGCGGATGCGTTGCCAGGGACGGTATTAGCCGCAGCTGTCAATGCCCCTATTCTTCTGACCAACTCCCAACAATTAAGAGCAGCAACGCTTGATGAACTGCAACGCTTGAAGCCTAAGACAATCTTCATCCTGGGAGGCCGGGCGGTTGTATCAGCGCAAATTGAGCAAACGTTAAAAGCTGAGTATCAAAACGTTATCAGGATTGGCGGCTATGATCAATATGAAACGGCGGCAATGATTGCCCGCTATTTAAAAGAACAGAACCTAGCTGCTCCCGGCAAAGCCGTTGTAGCCTATGGTGAAAATTTTCCGGATGCCTTAGCGGTGTCCTCGTTAGCAGCGTTTCAGCATATTCCTATTCTCTTGACTAAAACGCACAGTCTGCCCAGTTTTACACAGGACGCCCTCCAAGTGTTGCAAGTGTCGAAGACAACGGTCGTTGGAGGAACTGCCGTTATTAGTACTGAGGTTGCCAACCAACTCCCGGGGATGGAACGTTTCTCAGGCATGGATAAATATGCTACGGCTATTGCCATTGCCAAAGGTATGAACGCCGATCTGAATACGGTATTTGTGGCCACAGGAGAGAACTTTCCTGACGCTTTAGCAGGTTCAGCTTTGGCGGCTCGAACTAAAAGTCCGATTGTCCTTGTGAACAAAGTATTGCCGACTGTCGCTGATAACTTTCTAAAATCTAATATCGGACGGATTAGAGAAATGATGGTTTTAGGGGGAACGGGCGTTGTGTCTGATAAAGTGATGGAGTCGATTGCGGATACCTTGGATCCAAGTCATCCTGCGATGCATATCCCGAATGCTTCTCCGCCGACAGTTGCGCCTATTCCTTCAATGCCCCCTGCTTACGTTCCAACAGTGACCGAACCACAAATTTTAGGGGCTTCCAATCCCGACCCCAGTCTCAAAGGACCCTATGAAAATGGGGGTTCCTTGGATAAACTCTGGGACGACTGCGTTTATCCCAAGCAAGATTTAACCCTTAAATGGTCATCGCTTTCAACTCCGAATTATCTTGTCAGAGTGAGTGATTCCAAAAACGGGGTCGTCTTCTGGGCTTATGTTGGTGACGTAAACACTTACACGTTGTCAGCGTCAATTTTTACTGAAGGAAACGATTGTCGCATATCGGTTGCAGGAACCACTGGAACTGATCGCTTGGCGCCTGGTTACAAGGAGTGGTATATTCAAGCAGGTTTTTACCCTTCATCCGGGGTGCTCGTGATGATTCATACGTTACAGCCACCTACGATTACTTCTCCTGCCAACGAAGCAATTGTACCTAAAAAAGATTTAACTATAACCTGGGATAACCCTAATTGGAAAGACCGTTATGGCATGTTGCTTGTTTCATATCGTTACCTTCTTAAAGATTTGACAATTAATCAGTCAGGAGATGGTTTCTCAGATCATGAGATCGGCAGGAATAGTTTAACTATACCCAGTTCAATGCTGGCCACGGGCCACACGTACAGGCTTGGAATTGAAGCAACGATCGGAGGCTATAATTTTATTCCGGCTGATCGCCAAATTTCTGAGACAACGTTTACAGTGCGTTAATCACCTTTGAACTATCGCCGCGCCTTCTCTAAACTTCAACATTTGCTGTGCCTAGAATATACCTTTATAATAGATATAAAATAAAAACGTGGGTCGGTTATCAAGGCATAATACCGCGACTGATAGTTTAACCGCCTAGGGGTAGAAGGACAGGTACGTTCATGGAAACCAATCTATCACGACTGGGATATTTAATGAAGTTGTTGGAGATCTCGGGAAGGGAACTTGCTAATGAGCTTGTGATTGATATCACCAATATTAGCAAGTGGAAAAATAATCAAAGAAAGTTAACCTATAAATCAAAATACTCCCGTCAGATTGCTGAATATTTTTTGCAAAGCCCTTTGCAGAATAAACACACCAAAATTATTGAACTTCTCAGGCTTTCTATGCCGGATTTAAATACCGATAGTTCCCAGCAACTCATCGAAGCCTTGCGTATTTGGCTCACGGAACAAGATTCCGATGAAACAGATATCCTAAAACTGCAGCCTTTGAACAGCCAAAATCCGGTTAACGGATACCTAACTCAGTCAATCGTCTATACTGGGTATCTAGGGATTGAGGAGTCTCTGGAAGAATTCTGGAAGTATACACTTCGAGTTCCGCCTGGTCAAGAAATTTTACTTGCTGATTACCGGGATATCAACTTTGACATCGAAGATCAGGCCAGAATTGAGCGCCTCATGAGGTTATTTATTAACGCTGCCAAGTATGGACATACCATAAAAATCATTGACTGTGCTACAGATGAGGCCAGGCCCTATCTGGCAATTTTCCGTTGGTTGCCGATGTATCTGTCTGAGAATGTGGAGGTCTGGCGTTTTCCTGATTACTTTAAGAGAGAAACAAGAATGAGCACGTTTGTTTTACCCAATGAAATGGTTTTAAACAGCCTGGCCATCGACTCTTATCCAGACGAGCATCAGAATATCCTTTTCAAGGATAAAGCAACCGTCAGCTTTTGGGAAAAAAGTGTTCGGGCCACCTTAATGAAATCAGAGAAAATGATTGAAACAATTTATAGCTCTGACGTTTTGAACATGCTTGAAATTCTGGATCGTTACTTGAAGTCCAGACAGTTAACCTACATGTTAAATCCTGTCCCTACATTTCGAAATATGAGTGTGGAATTGTTAACCAGTATTCTCAGGGAAAACCAGGTAGAAGAAGAAATAATAAATATCTGTCTCGAAGCCAATCGAAAAACACGAGCTATCCGAGAGCGGTGTCAATATCTCCAAATTTATGATTTAGATGCCATTGAAGCGGCGGTTTATAAGGAACGCCTAATTGATTATGATTTATCCGTCATCTGTGGTAAAGAAATACTAGTATCTAAAAAACACTTGCGTTTGCAACTTGAACATCTGCTCAGCATCGAACACACCAAGGATTATTCGATTACCTTAACCTCATTTTCCTCGTTAGGTCTGATTACAACCCAGATCAGCATGATTGTACAGGATGACAGCCTGGTTGTCGCCTGGAACTCAGAAAAATATTCACGCCGCATGTATTGTCGTGAAATTGTCGTTGTGAATGGCTTTTACACCTATATGGATGAATTATGGAAGGCGATACCTCCTGTTTGCAAGAGCAAAGAATGGACGGATAAACAGTTTAAGCGGTTAATCGAAATGCTCAAATAATTATTAAAGGGAAGGAAAGAGAAATCCTATATTGGCAAAAAGTTGGCATAATTAAATATAGAATTTGTTATTGACAAAATATTGGCGACATATTAAGATGATAGCAATTAGTTCATCATTTCAAATGACAAAGGCGTTATTTGAATCGATTTCGGTCGATTCAGATAGCGCCTTTGTTTTCTTTATACTAGTCAGAAAGTAACTTCGTTAAATACTTTCTGGAAGCATAAGTGCAACTAAGGCGGTTGCCTTCGCGAGGCTAACAAGAAGGCTAATCCGTGCGAAGACAGTGTCTTCGTGGGCGCCCGCCAAGTTTTCTTTATCTGCAAAGGAGGTACGGTTATGAAGATTAAATGAAGGTTACTTCTTGCTCAACGCTTTGATCATGATCGCTTCGATTACCAAATAACAAGGGCGATATTTGAATAATATTCAGGTTGCGTCCTTGTATTTTTAAGGGAGGAAAATGAGATGAGAAGTACAAAGAAATTAGGTTTATTTAGTGCTACAGCAACAGGTATCGGTTTGATTGTCGCCACAAGCTGTCTCGTATCTTTGGGAACTGGAGTAGGTTTAGCAGGTTCAGGTTTTGTCTTGCCTCTAGCAATCGCTGTTATCTTAAACGTATTTGTCGCTTTTTCCTTTACGGAACTTCATTCCCTGATGCCTAATGTTGAGGGCGGTCTCGGTCAGTATACGGCAACCGCGCTCGGACCGGTTCCTTCAATCATTTCCAACGTCTCTGCCTACGTACTTTGCATGGCTTTTGCAGCGAGTGCCGAAGCTGCTATGTTTGGCATCGTGTTCACCCAGACATTTTTTCCCGGTTTGAACCCGGCGTTGGCCAGCGCAGTCTTAACGATCCTTTTACTGATTACGAATATTCGGGGGATTGACATGTTTGCCAAAATCCAAAACCTGTCCGTCGTGCTGCTTGTTGGGTCACTAGTTGTGATGGCCTTCATCAGCTTTTTCGACTTAGGTACAGGTCAAGTGGTAACTGCTGCCGCCCAAACAACACCAGCAATCACCGATGTTCCCGGACTAGCCGGACTTTCGGCTCTGGCATTCTGGTTATTTATCGGGATCGAATTTGTCATTCCGATTTCCAATGACTTGAAGAACCCCAAACGAGATGTTTTTCTCGCGATGGTCATTGGTTTGGTTATCTTGTTCGTGGTCCAGATGTTTCTCGGTTTAGGTATGACTCATTATGTTGTACTCTCCGATCTGGCCAGCGCACCCATGCCGCATATGTTATTTGCTGAAAATCTTATGGGATCTGTCGGAAAGTATTGGATGGGCTTTGTGACAATTTTCGCAGTTGTCAGTACTCTGAATACCGTCCTGGCCAGTTGCACCAGAATCATGGCCGGAATGGCTCAAGGAGGTATGCTTCCCGATTTATTTGCAGTCGAAAACAAGCATAATGTTCCCTACGCCGGTATCATTCTGCTCAGCGTTATAATCATAGCAACCGTGTCATCTGGACTGGGCTCATCGAGTGATTTGGTTACTGTGATTCTGACTGGTGCTTGTTTCTGGCTGGTTGCTTACATCATTACCCACATCAATGTATTGGTTCTGCGCAAACGATACCCGGCCATGGAAAGAAACCGAAAACTCGTGTTGCTAGGGTTACCTCAAGTGCTTGGAATAATCGGTTGCCTGTACATGATCGCCAATATCAGTTCGGATCCGGATGCTAAAAAGCTAATTTTTAAGATCTTCGGTATTGCCCTCCTAATATTGACGGTCTATTCCGTTGCCTGGGTCAAGTTCGTGATGAAGAAAGGCATTTTCGAAGCAGTGCCAATTGAGGAAGTTCTCAAGGGCGGGCCGGTCGCTGAAGAATCCCTGGAATTGGTACAGCCAACTGTTAAAGCAATTTGATTGAATTCAAAGGAGATGATTCTATGGCTCGCGATAGTTTTACCGGCAGTATAATACATACCTTTGAGGACATTAAACATTTGATTAAAGAAAACGATATTGAAATGATTCGCCTGGAATACACAGATATATTGGGTATTAACCGTGGGAAACTCATGCCCGTGGAAATGATTGACGAAGTATTTGAGAATGGGATCAGTTTTGGTGCAGGCAGCCTATGTATTGGATTTGATAACAGTGTTTCCCTAAGCAAAGGATTTCTGGAAACCATCGATGATATGAAGGTTGTTGCCGATCCATCGACTTTTGTTGTTTTGCCCCATGAAAAAAGAACCGCGTTATTGCTGGGAGATATGTACTATCACGGTCAACCAATGCAACAATCGCCCAGGGCGTTTCTCAAGCGCATAATCCAGGAATATCACAAACTAGGTCTGGATCCGATCGCTGCCAGCGAACTTGAGTTTTTCGTTTATAGGAAACAGCCTGATGGCAGTATTGAACCATACACCAACCAGCCGGCTAATTGTTATACGAGCAATAAACGCAGTGACCCCCTCGACTTCTTGTCGAAACTGACTAAAACGTTTACAAGAATGGACTTTAATGTGCTCTATATGAACCATGAATATTATCCTAGTCAGTTCGAGTATAACTGGTCACACGCTAAAGCACTTCGCTGCGCTGATGAAACAACGTTATTCAAGGGTATTAGTAAAGATATTGCTGAATCAAACAATATGATGGTTACCTTTATGGGAAAACCTAAGATTGCTGACGGCGGCAGCGGATGTCATTTTCATATCTCCCTTAATAATTTGGAAACCGGCCAAAACGTATTTGGTGATGCCAGCAAAGACGATGGTATCGCTGAGATTATGAAATATTTCATAGGCGGCATTTGCAAACATGCCCTGTCCTTAACGGCCTTCCTGGCACCCACCGTCAATTGCTACAAACGTTTTCAGCCTGATTCCTTTGCCCCCATTTATATCGGCTGGGGTTATGATAACCGAACCACTTATATCCGGATACCGCAGGAACGAGGCAAGTCCACACGTGTGGAGGTCCGAGCTGCCAGCGCAGCAACCAATCCCTATCTTGCTTTAGGCGGCATGCTTGCAGCAGGATTGGATGGAATTCAAAACAAAATCGAACCACCGGAAGTGATCACCACTGATCTTTACCACGATGAAGCACGACAACAGGAGGTAGTGCCTAGGAGCTTGTTTAGAGCGCTGGCCTTATTACAACAGGATCAATGGCTATGTGATTGTGTAAATCATGAATTGATCGATATTTTTGTGAATCTAAAAACTCGAGAAGTTGACAGTTTTGCCAAATTTGTTACTGACTGGGAATGGGATACTTACTCCTA
>NZ_AGAF01000011.1 GCF_000224515.1 Desulfosporosinus sp. OT
TATAATCCTACCAATGCGTCACAGTTTATGGGGAGTTAGTTGAAGTTCATTATCCTTCATTTGCTAAAAGCAGAAAAATTCCACCCCTAAATCATTTCAATCATAGGGTTTATTGTAGAGTATCAAATTAAAGTTACGATTTTTTTGAGGGTTCAGAATTAAATAATACTATTAAGAAGTCTTACGGCTTCTTCTTTATGCTGTTTTGCATAATGAGCATCTGGGGTTCTGATCAGCACTTCATCAAAGCATTTGATGCTATTCATTAATGCTTCCCTTGCCTCAGTGATAGATCCATTTGATTTAGATATCTGGGCAATTTGCAAGTATGTAAGACCTTTTTCATTAAAAGCGTAGATATAATTGCCATTCGAAACCTGAATTGCCTGGTCCATTAGATCCAGTGCTTTTATATATGAATTTCCAGCCTGTCCAATATTACCCATTCGGACATTCATATCACCCATAACTCTGTTGGCACATCCAAGTCTATTATAGGCACTAGCCTGTTCTGGAACTTCGTTAATAACGTACTCAAAGGTTTTAACAGTTAACTCAAAACTAGCGAGAGCATCGACAAACTGACCATTTTCAATTTGTAAATTCATTAGGTCAACTGCCGCATGTCCTCTATTTATATAAGCCGTTATAAAACTAGGTGAAAGCTCGATAATTTGGCTATAGATACCAATCGCCGTATTATAATTATCCTTAGCCTCAACAACATTACTTTTCTTCTCGTAGTATTCAGCCAGCCTTTTATGGGTAAAGGCTTTATCATGAGATATATTAATATATTCTATATTTGTTGATAATTCCAAGGCCCGCTCCAGTGAATTTAATGCTTGCTGATAGTAGTTTCCCGCCTGATGATAATATTCGTTAATTGAATATAATTCACCTATTTTTTCTTGAGCCTGTCCTAAAGCTCCATACAAAGGTCCGTGATCAGGATTCTTTCTAAGAGCCTCAATACAGATTGTTATAGCCTCTTGATAACTTTCCTTCGCTTCTTCATTACGAGATAAAAAGACCTGAAATTTCCCCAATCGCGTAAGCATTAGTACATAACGGCAAATGACATCCAAGGACTCTCTAGATGACATCATATTATAGTATTCTTTAGATTTTTGATAGTATTGTAGAACTACTTCATTTGATAAGCCAATTAATTGAGCATAATCCTGATAACAGTAGGCTAAAAGCATTGAAGTATTGTCTCCAGGGGTCTTTAGGTTAATTTCTTCACATGTGCTAATTGCTTGATCCAAAAAGTAAGCAGCCTTTTGGAACCTGCCCTGGAGGCGGTTTAAAACACCCAATTCATAACAGATTTCCCCTAATTGAAGGGTTTTTCCCTGGTATGACTTTGAGATAATTGACAATAGGTGTTCATATAGTGAAATTAATAAATCCCACTGACCACCACCTTTAAAAAAAATGCTTTTCCTGAAAACCAGGTAAATAATTTGTCATATTCCTTAGTTAGTTCCAATTGGTAAAAGGCTTCGGTAAGTGCTAGCTTTTCATTTTCGGAGATATTTTTTATGTTGATTGCCTCAAGTTGCCTGTTAAAGTACTCGAAAATAGATTCATTGACTTCTTTAAAAACAATCGGTGTTTCTTGCTGGATATTATCTACTAAACTTTGTCTCATGAGATCATGCATATTCCATCTAAGTTGCCCGTCCCATTGACTAATAAAAGAAAACCGAAATAGGTTGCCATATTCTGTGAAGGGATATCCTGTTTTGAATTGGGCAACTAGTTCTGCAAACAAACTGTAATCCCAGGATCTGGGTATAGAAAGGATTTTTAATGTTGCTAGCTCTGCCAAGCTCAGGTATTGAATGAAACGAGTAAAGACTTCCTTGGGTGTCTTGGCAAAATCCTCTGGTGTAGGTATTACCTGTCTATTAATAATTTCTCTGTAGGTATCAACAGAGATGTCCAGATAAAGAGGAACTCCCTTACTTCCCTCAATTATTGCATAACGAATATCTTTCTCTCTGATACCACAAGAGTCTAAATAATATTCCGCATCACCTTTGGCTAGACTCCCTATTAAATGTTGCTCAAGCACCTTAGCCCACTCGGCTTTATCTTCCACCCATCGGAGTTTTTCCCGTCCGGAAATCACCCAAAGAATTTGAGGTAAGTTAATAATTAACTCTCGAACCCACTTATCTTGCTCAAGTATAGTGCCTTGTTTTTTTATTTCCCAAAGAGCTTCGTAGGTATCAAAGAAAATCACGGCACCTACGCTGTGCTGGTTTCTATTTAGATAACGTTTCAAATCCTTGGCCCAGTAATAGGGCAGAAGTTTAACGAGTTTAGTTTGATCTAATTTTTCAATAATTGCAATGTCTTCCTTAATATTTGCAGCCCATTGTTCATACTTTGTTTGGCCTTTAGTCACAAGTTTAATAAACTTAGGAACTAAGCCTATTACGGGCACATCCCCACACATATCAATAATGTCAGCTACTAATTCTCCTTCTTCTAAAAAAGGTAAATCTCTAATCTGAATTGGTATGTGAGGTTCTAACTTTTTCTTATGTACAGCAAAAGCAAGATCGAAGGTTGGAAATGGTATTCTTCCCTTTATACTTTGGTTTAGTGATTCCCGCAGGATAAATAAGGCATCGTCCTGAGCGCAATGTATTAGCTCTTTAAAATCTATTAAGGCAGTTGGTTTACCAGGATCTAAATCCTTTAGCTGTCGCCTCAATTCCGTGAGTAAACTGGTTTTTCCTATACCGCCTACCCCATAATAAACAAGAACCTTATGACCCTGTCCTTTTTCTTTAAGAACTCTGTGAAAGGCAGCTTGAAACTCCTCCCGATCGGTAAATTGCTTGCTAGCATTGGTACAAAACTTCTCAGGAGTATATTCAGGTTCTAAAAATTTTTCAGGGCTAAAGTCAGGCTCAAACAACAAATAACCCCCATTCTAAAGATTAATTCAGATACTATTGTAATCTGTAAGAATTTTTCCTTCATAAATCCTAGTATAATATAGTATAGCTACGTTTTTCTACTCAGATTCTTTATAGCCTTGCTAATCAGCAAAGAATGCTAACTGACGCCAACTTGAACTACACATAATAGAAAAACACTAAACCGCTGGCGCGGTGGTTTCCGTAGCATATCTCTTACTGTTCAAGCAAATATTCCTATTAGCTCTTATGAAGCTTTGCATCTCCTGTAAAACTATTTTGCAGGAGATGATTGAATATGACAAAAGAAGAAGCTGTCAGAGCCCAAGAAAAAATGAACAAATGCCAGAGCGTTAAGAATAGCGCTCTGACATTTGTTCACCGATCCCCTCGTCATACTTTTACGTCCAGTTAGCTAGAATTTCACCAGACGGTATTAACCAAACAGGAGAGCCGTTTGTATCGCAAACGATCCCGTATTAATTCCATAAGGATTAGTCAGAAAATTTATGTCCCAATGGCCTCCTTAATACGCGAGTATGCCAAATTGGCTATGATATCATCTGCTCCTAATTCTTTGGCAACTATAATTTCAACTTGAGGAAATTGTCCCTTAATGTCCTTAATTTCTTCATAAATGCCTGTACTAACATACATCCCACGAAATAAGAACAAGGGCATGATGATGATGTGGGTTGCCCCACTTAATATTTTTACTATAATAGCACTCGACAAGTCCGGTGTACCACGAGACACAAAAGCGGGGGTAACCGGCCTATCGAGAAGGTGAGTAACCTTATTAGCCACCTCAACAAGTCCTTGATTCGCTTCTGAGCTTCGACTGCCATGTCCCACTAAGATTATTTCCGTTTGCATTACTCCTCCTCCATCCTCATTCTTAGTCTATTGATCCACACTTAGACACCTCAAGGTAATTTCGATTAGCTTACTATGTATTTATAAAATATTTAATGCAAATGCAAGGCATTTGCATTTATGTTTAATAGTATACACATTTATTTTTTTGTCAATACATATCTTTTTAAATAGTGTATCCCCAATTAACAGAGTGCTCTGATCAGGATTATCCATCTTTATTTTCTCTCTAGATAAAGAAATAATTCAAGAAAAACAAAGTTGCCAAATCATCGAAATGATTTAGTAAGTTATCATTCACACCAGTGGTTTTTGGTCCTTATTATTACGTGAGTCTTTATGGAATTGTACTAAGCTAAATTTAGCCATAGTTCCTAAAAATCCATTAATAATGATGTTCACAGGACTTTGGCGATAGACTTGGCAGTAGATATCTTCGGCTTGTTTCGTTTCATAGATCTTTACGCCGGGATTGATGTTATAGATAAGTTGCCTTAAACGATAATAATCATCATCGGAGCGCACATTCCGCAAAATCATGAAATCGCAGCTCGCAATTTGCTCTGACAACCCACTGCCTTGAATACGGAGCAATCCCTCCAGCATTTTAGCATCTGCCATATGAATGACCTTCTCAATACGGCATATATTCTTCAATGACGGATGCAGAATCAACGTCTGCAGTTGTTCAAAGGGTGTAACGCTATTCCATTCAATCCAGATTTCACCGAACCTTCGATCAAGCAAATAGCTATGCATTTTTTCTGAGATTTGCTCCGAATGTTCTTCTAAGGCCTTTTTGGGGAAATTTATCACATAACAGTTGTGAAACTTGCTCCGGAAATCCGCTTCACCGCATTCAAACTGGATCACGAGTATTTGTATATCCTGCGCTTCCCTTTTGTTAAGCAGTCTTTTGTTAAGCAGTCTTTTGTTAAGCAGATTGTTTAATGCTGTTGTTTTTCCAGCGCCCAGAAACCCGGTTATAACATAGATAGGTATATACCAAAACATCACTCCCCGCAAAAGAGGCCAACCAACTCCTGCCGGTTCAAATCTCGCCCGATAATACATAGCATATTGCCCCTGGCATCACAGTTTATGATCTTTAAATGTCCGGGGAGATATTGGAGATTCATATATCCGTTTGTTCCGCGAAGAATGCCTTTGGCACGCAAGACCCTCCCTTTGGCCTTGTGTTCCATATAAGGGGTAGGGCCAACTAAATGACGTAAAACCTATGCTAAGATGATATATGGTAAACAATCCTTTTTAACGTCATTAAGTCCGATAATTGCGATTACAAAAGCAATAGCCCCCTCATTCCTCTTTGAACAAGAAAGGCCATTTACTCTTAGGGACGTTCTTTTTCTCACATCTGTATTGGACCTGTAAAAGAGCTTAAACGCCAACCTTTCATTTGTATTAGGGCTTAAGTACGAACCGCCTTACCGCCTTTACCTCGTGTATGCTTCATATGTTTCTTGATTTCTACGAGTATCTGGCTAGCATTAAAGATCGAAGAATATGCTCCACTGAATACCCCAATTAGCATAGCCAAAGAGAAGACTTTTGTCGATTCACCACCTAGGATAAATATTGAGAACAAGGCGATCAGAACCGTTATGACCGTATTGACGGATCGGTGCATGGTCTGCCAGACTGACTTATTAACCATGTCCTCATAACTGTCTCGACGCTTCATCTTGGCTTCATTCTCACGAATTCGGTCAAAGATAACCACAGTATCGTTTATGGAGTAACCAAAGATTGTCAAGACTGCCGCCACAAACGTCGAATCGATTTGCCATTGAAACAACGAGAAAAGGCCCACGACTACTAAAACATCATGTAATAGAGCGATAATCCCGGAGATAGCAAAGACAAACTGAAACCTAAACGAAATATAGGCGATCATTAATCCAATGGCAATGATCAAAGCTTTAAAAGCGTTTCGGGTCAGTTCTTGCCCCATCGCCGGGCCTACTAAGTCAACCTTAAGAGTCGTTTTCTCATACTCTCCAACCTTGGTTTGCAAAGCCGTCATTAATTCGTTTTGTTTAGCTTGGTCAAGTGCAGTGGTTCTTATCAAAGCTGTATTTCCATTGGACAGCTGCACCGGGCCTTCAAGCCCAACAGATTTCATAGTATCTGTAATAGCAGTCTGGGTGACAGGCTTCTTGAACGTCATCTCAATCATCGTCCCGCCTTTAAAATCAATCCCTAAATTCAACCCCTGCATGAAGAGGGAAATAATTCCTGGAACAATAACCAATAACGAAAGAGCAAACCACCAATACCGTTTCTTAACAATATTAAAATAGAGTGGATGTATCTTTTGCACTTCATCATAAGCCGCTGGATGCCCTTTTTCCATTATGCCTCCCTCCTAACGCCAAACCATGTTGTCTTAATTTGGGACTGATACCCACGACTAAACGTAACACGAGCCGCGTAAACGTAATCGCGGTAAACAAACTAGCAATAATCCCGACACCTAAGGTCAGCGCGAATCCTCTGATAGAACCAGTTCCGAAATAATAAAGGGTCATCGCAGCTATGAACGTCGTAACATGGGCATCAATAACCGTAATAAAGGCCCGGCTAAACCCGGATTCTACCCCAGCCCTTAGGGATTTCCCGGCCCGAACTTCATCTTTAATACGTTCATAGATAATGATATTAAAGTCCACGGCCATCCCAATGGAAAGGATAAAACCTGCGATGCCCGGTAGCGTAAGTACCACTCGAAACATCCAAAAAATCCAAAGGACAATTAGGCTATATACGATCAAGGAGAAATCGGCCACAACCCCCGGTAACCTATAGCAAACAAACATAAAGAGAAAGATAAAGATTAAACCATAAATTCCAGCCTTAATGCTTTTGTGTAAGGAGTCAATCCCTAAAGATGCTCCCACCTGACGCTTCTCAGCAACGCTCATGCTCACCGGCAATGAACCGGAACGCATGAGGACGGCATCTTTAGCTGCAGCCTCCAATGTTGTATAATTGTCAATCTGCGCTTGTCCACTGAGAATGGGTACTGCTACTTTTGGATTTTTTAGAAGTTTGTCATCCAAATATATGCCAATTTGTTGTCCGAGATACTTGGTAGTTAAATCCCCAAACTTTATAGTCCCATCATGTGAGAATGTTAAGTTAACGACAAAGCTACCGGCATTGGTGGGGTCCAGGCCGGCCTTGGCATCAGATAGTTCATCCCCTTGCAACACAATATTTCCTTGGGGGTCCCTAAATGTTAACTTTGCAGTGGTTTTTAAAATATCCACGGCTTTATCAGGGTCGGAAACCCCCGCTAAATCGATAACCATCCGTTTATTAACATAGTCTGTTTGGACTATAGGTTCAGATACCCCCAAGTCATTGACCCGTTTCGCGATGATCGCTTTTGCTTTGTCCATATCGTCGTTAGTAATCGGAGTGCCGTTTTTATTTGGCTCAGCT
Organism: Desulfosporosinus sp. OT; assembly: GCF_000224515.1. Classification (GTDB taxonomy): domain Bacteria; phylum Bacillota; class Desulfitobacteriia; order Desulfitobacteriales; family Desulfitobacteriaceae; genus Desulfosporosinus. Next base: position 7,284 of record NZ_AGAF01000011.1, read on the forward strand.
TGTAATACCAAGTGCACTCCACCACGTAGATCAAGTCCCAAGGGGATGCCCTTCGCGGGATCGGGATTCGTAAGGGGTTTAATCGATAGAGCTACAGTTGCTGCCACTAGTAGCACTAGCGTTACTAGTTTGATAATGTTTCCCCGTCTCATCCACTTTCCTCCTTGTTAATATGATGGGGTTTGCCTATGCCAAAACTTATTGTCATACCAGGTTTGTGCAAGTGTCATTCTTGCAATGATCAGAAGTCTTAGATACGATTCTAATTCGTTGACTTGATTAAACAGAAAACATCCTGCAAATGTTTCTAAAAAGAAGACATTTACACCTACTTTTTTTGAAGTAGCAGCAGCGGCTAACTGGGTATTATCGCTAATGGCAGCATGTTTAATTACGTCGTCCGCATTCTTTTCAATCACTTTATTACTCTTATCCAAAATAATCACTGTTTTAATGGTGTTTATCAATTCCATGGCAGAAGACTTTACATTCCCTGATTGGATCAATGTTGTTCCAAATATCACAGAAAGTGCACATATAAAGGCTATAAAGTAATGTTTATAGCTTGTTTTATAAGTCTTACGTGCTTGCTTCTTTTCAAGACCGGCAAGAATTAGTGTGAAAGTTTCTTCCGACGATTCTATTTCGTTTGTTTTACAAAAAAGTGCCCTTTTGATTTTGTCATCGAGTTCATGCATTTCCATTAAGCCCATACTCCTTTCTTTT
>NZ_AGAF01000010.1 GCF_000224515.1 Desulfosporosinus sp. OT
TAAAAAAAGAATATACACTAGTAAGAAGAAAAATTGGTAGTAAGAGTTGGACTAATGAAAATACCCATAAGGAGTTGTGGCCGTTGAAAATTGCAATCTCGGGCAAAGGTGGCGTGGGCAAAACCACCTTCACAGCAAATTTTGCACGTTGGCTATCGCAAAAAGGGATCACTGTTTTGGCGGTTGACGCGGATCCTGATGCCAGTCTGGGGACAGTCCTGGGGATCTCAGAGGGTATTCTTGCAGATCTAAAACCCATTGTCGACATGAAAGAACTAATTGAAGAACGCATGGGAGGCAGTGGAACATATTACCCGCTTAATCCTCAAGTGGACGATATCTTAGATGACTATAGTGTGCCCATAGGAACTCTACGTTTTTTCCGCATGGGGAACATCAAAGGGGGAGGAACCTCCTGTTATTGTAAGGAAAACAGCTTTCTCCAAGCCTTGATCAATTCCTTGATTCTTGGAGAACAAGATACCGTCATTTTAGATATGGGAGCAGGAATTGAACAACTCACCCGAGGGACGGCACTTGGCGTTGATGTGTTGGTCATTGTAACTGAGCCGTCAAAAGTCAGCGTACAAACTGTAAAAGTCATTCAAAAACTCGCCCTTGAGTTAGGTATTCCACACGTGGTTGTCGTTGGTAATAAAGTCCGCAACTTGAAAGAAGAAAATTTTCTTAGAGACCACTTTTCCTCAGAAAAGCTTATTGGCATCATTCCTTACAGTGAGGAACTGTTGGAAATGTCCATAAATACTGGCAATGAAGAGTTGCCCACAGGGTCTCTGGGAGTTCAGCTAAATACTATTTACCAAAAAATTGTCGATGAAGGGAGTTGAAAGAGGTTCTCGTTATTAGCAGAAAAAGTTTGAGAGTATAAGAAAAAGAGATCTTAAAAAAGAGGAGGTTGTAACATGCCTAGATATCGGGATTTAACCCATACCGCCCGGCCGTCGGACGCACCAAGATACTTTGAACCTAAGAATCCCATTCGTACGACCGACCCAGGCGCACTTCAAGTGTTAAAAATGGCACAGGAAAGCAAAATAGAGACGGTTTTTGACCGTGCAGTTGCTCAACAACCACAGTGTGCGTTTGGATATAAAGGAATATGCTGTCGGATTTGTTTGGCAGGACCTTGTCGGGTTAAGACAGAAGAGGGTCCTGGGAGTCGTGGTGTATGCGGAGCATCTGCTTATACCATTGTTTCCCGTAATATAGTTCGAATGATTGCAGGAGGGGCTGCATCTCACTCAGAGCACGCACGCCATGTCTTGCATACTGCTCATGCTATGCTTGAGGGTCATGCTCCGGATTATGAAATTAAATCACCTGCTAAACTCCAAAAATTAGCTCAAGATTTAGGGATTGACACTGTAAATCGTACAGATAAGGAAATCCTTCATGACGTTGTTGAAGTTGGATATGCCGATTTCGGTCGGTATCAGGATACACCACTGGCCTTTTTAAACTCTTTTATGACCGAAGGCCGACGTAAAAAATTCCTGCAAACCAATATCATGCCAACAGCCATTGACCGCTCTGTTTGTGAGATTACTGCTCAAACCGCCATGGGCGTTGACAATGATCCTGTAAATATTATCTTCCACGGTCTTAAGTGTTGTCTTGCCGACTTAGGCGGAGAATATATCGGAACAAAACTCAGTGACGTTATGTTTGGTGTTCCGCAACCTATCGTCTCAGAAGCCAATCTAGGAGTAATCAATCCTAAGATGGTAAATATTGCAGTCCACGGACACAACCCTGTTTTGAGTGAAATGGTTGTTGCTGCGGCACGGGCTATGACGGCAGAAGCTGTAGCAGCAGGAGCTGAAGGAGTCAATGTTGTCGGGATTTGCTGTACTGGTAATGAACTTCTCATGCGCCAAGGTGTTTATTTGGCAACCTCCTCAGCATCGCAGGAAATGGCTATCCTGACGGGTGCTTTGGAAGCGATGGTTGTTGATATTCAATGTATTTACCCATCAGTACAAACACTTGCACAATGTTATCATACTAAGGTCATCACAACTGAAGGTATTATGAAAACGCCTAATGCCCAACACGTTGCTTTCAATACAGCCACAGCTATGGCTGATGCTAGGAAACTTGTGGAAATTGCTATCGAAGCATTCAAGAAACGGGATCCTAAGAAAATCTGCATTCCTGACGAACGTCATAAGCTTGTTGCAGGTTTCAGTCTTGAAGCGATTACAGATATTCTTTCCAAGGTCAACCCTGACCGTCCGATCTCTGTACTGACAGATGCTATCCTGAATGGACAACTCAAAGGAGTCGTTCTCATGGCTGGCTGTAACAATCTCAAACGTCCACAAGATGAAGGTCACATTGCAGTTCTGAAAGAACTTGTCAAAAATGACGTTTTCGTCATCGCCACTGGTTGCTCTGCTGGAGCTATTGCCAAATTCGGTTTGATGAACTCTGCAGCTGTTGACACTTATGCTGGCGAAGGGCTCAAATCCTTCATTAAAATGCTGGAAGCTGCCAACCCACAATTGTCGACAGGCCTACCATTAGTCTTCCATGTCGGTTCCTGTGTGGATAACAGCCGTGGCGCAGATCTAGCTGTCGCAATGGCTAATGAACTCGGTGTAGATATTCCTAAAGTTCCGTTTGCTGCCTCTGCACCAGAAGCTATGCATGAAAAAGCGGTTGCGATCGGTTCTTGGTGTGTAACATTAGGATTCCCAACTCAAGTCGGAGCTATGCCTCCTGTTGAGGGTAGTGATCTTGTCTATGGAGTTACGACCCAAATCGCGCATGACGTCTTTGGTGGAAACTTCATATTAGAAGTAGATCCTATCGTTGGTGCCCAGAAACTCTTGAATGCTCTTGAGTATCGGACCTGGAAACTTAATGTTCATAGAAAAACTGCGGAAAAATTTGAAACTGCGCTAGCGCAAGGCTGGTAAGAAAGGAGGAAGAGTTATGTCTGAACAAATTATCGAAGAGGCAGTTAAGGAACCAAAAAAATTATTGCGTAGAGCCTACGATGGTACGATAATCGCAATGACTTATGCAGAAATTCTGTTGAATCGCGCGATCAAAGATTTTGGTGAGGGACAAATCGTTGGTTATCCAGATACCGCCTATCACCTCCCGGTCATCATGTGCCTTTCGGGAGAGAAAGTTACGACCCTGGGTGAATTAGTTCCCATCCTGAACCGCTTACGTAGTCAAGTTCGTACTGAACTTACCGTAGAGAATTCAAAGCTTTGGGGTGAATCAGTTCTATATGCCGCAGAGGTTATTGAGACAATCAGTTATCTCCGTGGAGATAACCCTAAGGAACTACCTTGGACCGGATTCTTAGGCGATCCTATTGTACGTAAACACGGGATTAAGATGGTGGACTGGACCATTCCTGGTGTTGCTGTTATTCTTGGGCGGGCCAAAGACTCTCAAGCGGCCAAGAAAATTGTAGAAAACCTCATGAATAAAGGCTTTATGATCTTCCTTTGCGATGAGGTCATTGAGCAGTGCCTCGAAGAAAATGTAAAAATTGGGGAAGATTACATTGCATTCCCCGTAGGAAACTTTACTCAGGTTATTCATGCAGTTAACTATGCCTTCCGTGCAGGTCTTGCATTCGGTGGAATTGCTCCTGGAGACAGGGAAAAGCATCTTGACTACCAAAAACGTCGGGTACTGGCCTTTGTCCTTAATCTCGGCGAGCGGGATGATGTCAAAATTGCCGCTTCGATGGGCGCGATCTTCATGGGCTTCCCAGTCCTGACGGATCAACCACTTACTGAAGAGGAGCAAATCCCGGATTGGTATATTTCTGAGCCAGACTATGAAAAAATCGTTCCGTTGGCTATGGAAGTTCGCGGAATTAAATTAACAAGTATCGATATCCCGATTCCGGTAAACTTCGGACCTGCTTTTGAGGGAGAAACCATCCGTAAAGCAGACACCTATGTTGAATTCGGTGGCGGACGTACTACCTCTTTCGAACTTGTTCATTCAGTAGGACCTGATGAAATCACTGATGGTCAGATCACTGTCATCGGTCCTGAAATTGATACCGTTCCAGAGGGAACCAAAATGCCCTTGGGTATTGTGGTTAACGTGTATGGTCGTAAGATGCAAGATGATTTTGAAGGCGTTTTGGAGCGTAGAATTCACTACTTTACAAACTATGGAGAAGGTATTTGGCACGTTGCTCAACGGGATATGTGTTGGGTTCGGATCTCCAAAGATGCGAGAGCTAAAGGTTTCTTAATAAGACACATCGGTGAGCTCCTGATGGCAAAATTGAAACAGGAATTCCCGGCCATCATCGACCGAGTAGAAGTTGTTCTCTATACGGATCAGGCTGCAGTTGAAGAAAACCTCGTCAAAGCCCGCGAAGTATATCGTAAACGTGACGATCGGATGAGGGCCTTGACAGATGATTCCGTCGAAGACTTCTACTCCTGCTTGCTTTGTCAATCCTTTGCACCTAACCACGTTTGTATTGTTACTCCAGAACGGGTTGGTCTGTGCGGAGCCGTTAGTTGGTTAGATGCCAAAGCATCATTTGAGATTGCGCCCACCGGACCAAACCAACCAATTCCCAAAGGACCGGCGATCGATGATCTAAAAGGTATGTGGAAGAGCTGTAACGATTATTTATATACAACATCCAACAACACCTTAGAAGAGGTAAATCTCTATACAATTATGGATAAACCGATGACCTCTTGCGGTTGCTTTGAGGCTATCATGGCCATCATTCCTGAAGTCAATGGAATTATGGTTACCACCCGTGAACACAGTGGTATGACTCCCTGCGGTATGTCCTTCTCTACGTTAGCCGGAACATGCGGTGGTGGATATCAAACTCCTGGGTTTATGGGAATTGGCCGCACATATTTAGTCAGTAAGAAATTTATTCCTGCTGATGGCGGACTTGCTCGTATCATTTGGATGCCAAAAGAATTGAAAGAGTTCTTGCGTGAGGATTTGAAACAACGTTGCATCGACGAAGGCTTAGGCGAAGACTTTATTGATAAGATCGCTGATGAAACCATCGGAACGACAACAGAAGAGATCACACCGTTCCTCGAAGAAAACGGACATCCTTGCTTTAATCTTGATCCACTAATGTAAGTAGCTCGCAAGATGCCAAGGTCTACTTCTATGTATCTAAGGCCTTGGCAGAATGCCTACTTCTACTAAATTAACTTAGAAAGGGGTTTCAAAATGGCTCTAACAGGTTTAGAAATTTATAAACAACTACCCAAGAAAAACTGCGGAGAGTGTGGCGTACCAACTTGTCTAGCTTTTGCCATGGCATTGGCTGCAGGCAAAGCTGCATTGGACACCTGCCCATATGTTACGGATGCTGCTCGGGAGAATTTGGAGTCCGCATCTGCCCCTCCGATCAAGGCCATCAAATTTGGTAATGGTTCTGTTATGGGGGATGAAACAGTAATGTATCGCCATGACAAGACTTTCTACCACGAAACAACCATTATCATTCAAGTGTCTGATGCCCTAACAGATGACGAAGTGAGTGCAAAACTAGCTGAAATCAACGGCTTGGAGTTTGACCGCGTTGGACTTCACTACTCCGTCGAGGGTGTAGCTGTAGTTAATGAATCTGGAGATGCTGCTCGCTTTGCAAAAGTTGCTGCTGCTGTGGCTGCAGGCACTGAGAAATCACTGCTCTTGATCAGTAATAACCCCGAAGCATTAAAGGCTGCTGTAGCTCCGTTGGCAGCTCGTAAGCCTCTTATTGGAGAGGCAAATGCCGATAATTATGAAGCAGTTGTTAATATTGGTAAAGAAAATTCTGTTCCTGTAATTCTAAAAGCAGATGGCCTTGATGCCTTAAGTGATCTTGTTGAAAAAGCGGTAGCTCTGGGTTATAAGGAATTTGTCTTAGATCCTGGCACTAAAGGTACAGCTCAACAGTTAGCTGATCTGACTCAACTGCGCCGTTTATCTATTAAGAAGAAATTCCGTACGTTTGGTTACCCTGTCATAGTCTTTACCAATCATGAAAATCCTCTGGATGAAATTATGGAGGCATCTGTTTACGTTTGTAAATATGCAAGTGCTATTGTCTTAAAAACTAGTGCTAAAGCACACCTCTTGCCTCTAATGGCACTCAAGCAAAACCTTTATACTGATCCTCAGAAACCGATTCAAGTCGAGGAAAAACTGTATGCTATTGGCGAAGTAACCGAGGATTCACCATTGTATATCACAACGAATTTCTCCTTAACCTACTACAGCGTCGAGGGTGAAGTTGAATCCACCAAAATTCCTAGTTACATTATCCCAGTTAATACTGAAGGAACCTCGGTGCTCACTGCCTACGCGGCTGGTAAATACGAGCCAGAGTTAATCTGGGAAACAATGCAAAAATTAGGTGTTCCCGATATTCTTAAACACAAAAATGTTATTATCCCGGGGTATGTCGCTGTAGTCACAGCCAAACTTAAAGAGATTTCGGGCTGGAATGTTATTGTCGGTCCTCGTGAATCCAGCGGAATTGTTGCTTTCGCAAAAACTTTAAAATAGTAACAGGTTGGATTGAATTCCGCCACAGTAAGATAAAGAGAGCAATGCAAGGAGTCTTTTCGCATAGCTTGTAAAGAGGGATTTCTAAGGTAGAGTAAGGAAGTGACAACGATGCCCCCATTTCAAATTAAATTCATGCCAGAAAACCGCATCATTGAGGTGGATTCCGGTACGTCGCTGCTCCAAGCAGCCGCTAAGGCCGAGATATTTATCAAATCAGGATGCGGTAGTAAGGGATCCTGCGGTGCTTGTAAAGTTGTCGTTTTAAGTGGGGAACCGTTGGTGACCGGGACTGGGAACTTGACGCCTGAACAAATCTCAGAAGGGGTTCGACTAGCTTGTCAAACCATGATTCAAGGGGATATGACGGTTGAGGTGCCTCTGGAATCCCGGTTAAAAGAACATCAGGTTTTGATGGGTGATGTTCAAAAGGGGCTCTTACAAGAAAGCGACCATGATTTACTCGAGAAATTCGGGCATCAGCCACTCGCAACGAAGCTGAGGATTTCACTTTCGGCTCCGACTTTGACGGAAAACACGAGTGATTGGTCTCGCTTGAGCATGGAAATTCGCCGCGTCCTAAAAACCGGAGAAAAGCCAGTTGATATTCCCTTATCAGTCCTTAAACATCTTCCCGAAGCACTCCGCAGAGCAAATTGGGATGTGTCTGTTACTCTAACAGATATTGAATCAGGGATTACAGTCACCCATGTGGAATCTGGAAATGACAATCCACCGTATGGTCTGGCGATTGATATTGGTACAACTACGGTTGTCGTTTATCTAATTAATCTCTCGACCGGAGAGATTATAGATCAGCAGGGATCTTATAATAAACAAGCAAAATTCGGTGATGATGTTATCACTCGCATAGTGTATGCGGTTGAAAATGAACAGCAGTTAGAGGAAATTCGAATCGCTGTTGTTGAAACCATCAACGAACTTATTGATAAGATACTTGCACGTCAATCTTTGAATAATACCGATTTTTCATCAGCAGTGGTTGCCGGAAATACTACAATGACTCAATTGTTTCTCGGCGTGGATCCGCGCTACATTCGGTTAGAACCTTATATTCCTACCATGGCTAACGTTCCTTCTATCCCTGCACGAGACATTGGGCTTCATATGTTACCTGATGCCTTGGTGCATTGTTATCCTTCGGTAGCAAGTTATGTCGGCGGGGACATTGTTTCTGGGACATTAGTCACGGACCTAGCTAATGGAGAAGATATTATTCTCTTCATTGACATAGGTACAAACGGAGAAATAGTGCTTGGAAACCAGGATTGGCTCGTTTCTTGTGCTTGTTCTGCTGGCCCAAGTTTTGAAGGTGGCGGGATCACATTTGGCATGAGGGCAATGCCAGGAGCCATTGAACGAGTTGTTATTGATCCTGATAGCTTGGATGTATCACTCAAGGTTATTAGCAAAACCCTCCCCGTTGGAATATGTGGTTCGGGACTTGTGGATTGCTTGTCCAAACTATTGGGAGCGGGAATTATTGATCGCGTCGGAAATTTCCAGATGGGACATCCTGCAAACTCAGCGCGGCTACGGGCAACTTCAGATGACAAAGAATTCGTGCTAGCGTGGGCTGATCAAGCTGGCGGGGGAAAAGATGTTGTCATCACAGAAAATGATGTTAAAAATACTATCCGCGCCAAAGGGGCCATTTATGCAGGTATCCGAACGTTATTGAATATGGTCTCTGTAGAGATGGAAATGATTAGCCGGATCGTTATTGCTGGCGGTTTCGGTAATTACCTCAATGTGCAGGATTCCATTCAAATTGGACTGCTTCCAGATCTCGAAGAGGAACTCTATCAGTTTATCGGAAATTCTTCGATCAAAGGAGCTCGTCTTGCCTTACTTTCGCAGAATGCATGGCGTGAAGCGAAAGATTTGGGACAAAAAATGACTTATGTAGAGCTTTCGGTTGGACCGACATTTATGGATGAATATGTTTCCGCTCTGTTTTTGCCCCATACGGATTTCTCTCTATTCCCATCTTGTACTTAATGCGTAACAATGGAGGTAAGATTCATGGCAAAATATATAGCAGTAGCTGGTAAAGGTGGAGTAGGGAAAACCACATTCACTGCTTTATTACTAAGGCAAATGGTTCATCAAAAGAGAGGGATTTCAGTTCTGGCTGTTGATGCCGACCCAAACGCCAATCTTGGAGAAGCTCTGGGTTTAACTGTCACTGCTACTATTTCAGAATTGCTTGAACAGACTAAAGATCCTAAAGCGATTCCTGAGGGGATGCCTAAACAAATCTTTATAGAGTATAAACTTCAGCAGTCGCTTGTAGAGACTAAGGATATCGACTTACTCGTCATGGGTGGTCCACAAGGGGCAGGTTGTTACTGCTATCCCAATGATCTTTTACGCAAATATATTGAGAACATTGGCGATAATTATGACTTTGTGGTTGTGGATTCTGAAGCTGGTCTGGAACACATCAGCCGACGTACCATTCCTCGTATTGATGAGATGTTCGTAGTCAGTGATTCTTCAGCACGAGGTATTCGCTCAGCGGGACGAGTACATGAACTTATTCGGGGACTTAAGTCCGCGGTGAGTAATCTTCACTTGATAGTAACAAAAACTAGTGAAGGTACTATGGAATCCTTAAGCGAAGAGATAGAACGTACAGAGCTAAGTGTAATTGGAGATATTCCATTAGATCCTTTAGTTGTTGAATATGACTTGGCAGGCAAACCATTATTCGATTTGCCTGAGGATGCCGTCTCGGTCAAGGCTGTGGAGAGCATTTTGAACCGTGCCGGAATCTTTAACTAGAAAGGAGAGAAGTTCATGTCCGTTGCAATCGTAAAAGAAAGATTTTCAGGTAAAATTGGAGAGGTAATACTCGGCGCAACTTCTGAACAAGGAGGAACGAGAACCTCCACAGTGACTATCGGTGGGGATGCCGCCTTACCTTTTCTGCACTTTGAAGGAAAAGTTAACCGTCCAGTAATCGCTATGGAGGTCAACGACATTCCCCCGACATGGAATGAAACGCTTACCAAACAATATGGAGATGTCTTCAATAGCCCAGGGGCTTGGGCTAAACAATGCGTTGATGATTTTGGCGCAGACCTCATCTATTTAAAACTGACTGGAGCAGATCCTGATGGTGAAAATCGCTCACCTGAAGATTGCGCTCGTGTTGTTAAAGAAGTTTTAGCAGCCGTTGGAGTTCCGCTGATTGTTGTGGGATGCGGCGATTCAACAAAGGACAATGAAGTTATTGCGGCCGTCGCTGAAGCAGCAACAGGCGAAAACCTCTTGATCGGTGTTGCTGAGCAAGAAACCTATAAGACTTATGCAGCTGCTGCAATGGTTCATAAACACACTTTGATTGCGCAGTCGCCTCTCGACATTAATATTTGTAAACAGCTTAATATTTTGATCAATGAAATGGGGCTGCCATTAAACAAGATTGTTATTGACCCTCTAATTGCAGGTCTTGGATTTGGTATTGAGTATGCTTATTCAATTATGGAACGTGCACGCCTAGGAGCATTAGGAAATGACAAAATGCTCGCCATGCCTATGTTCTGCTCCGTTGGCTATGAGGCCAATCGGACCAAAGAATCCAATTCGTCGGCTGATGAAAATCCTCAGTGGGGAGATCTTGATGATCGTGCCGTACTTTGGGAATCATTAACTGCTTCTGGTTTGATGCAAGTTGGAGCCAGTATTATTATGATGCGTAACCCAGCTGCAGTGAAAGTAGTTAAAAAGAACATCGACGAATTGATGAGTGTCTAAGCTTCTGCTCAAACTATCAATTATTATTCAAAATGTGAGACTCATTTTTGGATAATTACGTCATCATTTAAGTCATTATAAAAACTAAAATTAAGAAAGGTCGTGACCGAATGACAATGCTTATTTTTGGTGAGCGGATCAATGGGATGTACACTGATATTGGAGATGCTCTAAAAGCTAAAGACCCAAAACCGTTACAATTTTGGGCCACTAAGCAAGAAGAAGGAGGAGCTCACTACCTTGACCTGAATTCCGGGCCTGCTATTCCGAAAGAAGAGCGTGCAGAAGCTTATCAATGGATGGTTAATGTAGTTCAAGAAGTTTCCGAACTTCCACTTCTCTTAGACTCCACAAACTATGATGCTATTGAAGCAGGATTGAAACTTTGTAAGAGGCAAGCTATTATTAACTCCGTTGATGCAACACCAGAAAAAATGGAGCGAGTTTTTAAAATGGCCGCTGACTACAATGCTGGGGTTGTTGGTTTGACCATGGATAAAAAGGGTATTCCCTTAGACAATGATTTACGGGTAGCTTTTGCTATGGAATTAGTTGCAGCTGCAGACGAATATGGTCTACCAATGGAAGATCTCTACATTGATCCATTGATTCTTCCTGTTAACGTTGCTCAAGAGCATGCGCTCCAAGTTCTCGAAGCTTTACGCAAAATTAAGCAACTCGCTGATCCAGCACCGCGTACGGTTCTTGGCTTAACAAACGTATCTCAAAAATCACCGACGAGTATTTGTAATTTACTCAATCGCACCTACCTGGCTATGGCTATTGGAGCAGGACTTGACGCAGCCATTATGAATGCCAATGATGATGATCTTGTCGACGTTGCTGCTACAACTCAAATCTTGCTTGGTAGAAGCATCTATGCGGATTCTTATCTCAAAGTTTTCCGCGCACGTTAATATCTTACGTCTGTCGCATTGCTAAGTTTAGCATGATTAGGTTTGATGTAAGTGTAAATGTAAATACTTGCCCCAAATAGTATTTACAGTCATATTAATAAGAAGAAAAGTGCCTTAGAAATTTCTGAGGCACTTTTTCCTTTTATTCTTTAAACTCAAAGGATTTTCCTATGAGGATTCATACTGGACAGGCGAGAAGCATAGCTATCAAATGATAGATAATTTGGAGGTGGATAATTTTGGAAACGTATTTTCATAATGATCCTCGAATTGAAGAATGGATTGACCAAATCACAGAAAAAGTATTTACGGTATGTTTATTAAATGGGGTAGACTCAGAGGTGGAATTTCAAAGGGGTTGTCAAATTGTCAGTAAGGTTACATCCTTACTCCAGGGAATTTCAACGTTTCCATCAGAATATCTAGAGGATGGACTTAAACAGCTCCTCGAACAACAGCTTCCAGACGCTCGTGTTATTAATAACTTTCCATCGTTTCAGGATACTATGAACAAAATGCTACGCGAAGGTATGTTGAAGGCGATCGATTCACACAATAGTGAACTCTTAGATACTTCAATTTCTGCAATTGAAATTAATGAAGAAAAACAAATCGAAGATCAAGACCAAACAGTAGGCGGACCAGAGGAATCACTAAATGAAGAGTCTCTGACTGAAATTGCACTTCCTGCGTTTGCCTCTGTTATCACATACCCGGATATTCAAAAAAGCGAAAATGAGTTTCTGAGTCTTGAAGTAGATGAAACAATTCATATTGATGTTAATTCTATAGAGCTTATACCTAACGTCGAAAACGTTAACACGGCTGAATCTGAGATCGAGCTTTCAATTAACCCCAGGGCCTATGAAGTGTTGTGTGCTTCTCAAGTGACTGAGCAGGAGGGCCCTCTACAACGCGTCCTAAGCAAACTTTTCCCCAACAGCTCGATATCTTGGAATGTGAATATAATGGGTTTAACCTTATTGGCTAAAGTCGATAACATTCTGATTTATGTCTTAGATAAAGAGACTCCTGCTATTATTGAAGATTTGACAAAGGAGGGATGGAAGGTCCTCATGTGTAGTTCGGAAGACCTATCGTTCCCTCGTAGATTAGAGCGAGGAATCAGACAAATGCAGCGTTTAGGGAAAAGTTCTAAAATATAAGACTTAAAAGGTTTTTTATTGAGTAGAAGTAGGAAATATTAGTTCTTTGTCGAAATAGTCAGGAGGTGTATATTTGTAAAGTAAACCAGACCCGGAAATGAGGAATAATTGTGTCTGATCTGTTGGAGAGGATCTTAAAAAATACTTTGACAGCGATCGAAACAGGAAGAGAAGAGATCTTTTTTATAGCTGAAACATCGCGGACTGAGACACAACGGCTGACTAATGAACTTGCTCAGCTTAAAACTGATATCGCGGAAGTCATCTGTCAAGTAGATTTTCAAGAAAAAATAGATCGGCGTATGCGTCAAAAATTGATGGAAGTAAGTCGAGCATACAAAAAATACTCAGAGAAAGATATGATCGCGGCGTATGCAGAAGCAAAAGATGCTCAGGTCAATCTACAGCTTTTGCAAGGCCAAGAAACGCAATTGCGGAAGCGGCGAGATGATTTGGAACGTTCCTTACAACAGATGCAAGTGACGATCGAACGCGCCGAAAATCTGATGGCTCAGGTGAGCATGGCGGCTAATTTATTGCAAGGTGGAATAGTGGAGGCTTTGCAAGCTCATAATCACGAACAACGACAAGAAATGGGTTTACGGGTAATTAGAGCACAGGATGAAGAACGGCGTCGTGTCGCAAGGGAAATACATGATGGTCCTGCCCAAACGCTGGCTAATATTGTCTTACGTTTGGAAATTGCCCAAAAGTTACTTGAGATAGATCCAAGTAGAGTTAAAGCCGAACTCACGGACCTTAAGGATTTAGTTCGCTCAAATCTACAAGATATTCGCAGGATCATTTTCGATCTTCGTCCAATGGCTCTTGATGATTTGGGGATTTTACCTGCTATTTCTAAATACCTAAAGAACTTTCAGGAAAACTATGGCATAACTTGTGAGCTTCGGATTGAAGGCCGGGAAAAACGAGTTTTGCCAGCGATGGAAGTAGCCATTTTTCGCTTAATTCAAGAGGGAATGACCAATGTTGCGAAGCATGCACGCTCGGTAAAAGTTGATGTTACGTTAATTTACCAAGAGGATTGGACAATTGCTCGAATTCAAGATTATGGTACTGGTTTTGAAGTGAACTCCCTTTTTACTGTTTCAGGGGAACATTATGGACTTATTGGAATGCGCGAACGAGTTGAAATGTTCTCTGGACTTTTTTCTGTTCAATCTACCTTAGGGAAAGGGACTACGATCGAACTATCAATTCCATCGAGACATGAGGAGGAAAGACAACATGATTCGGATAGTGATAGCCGATGATCACCCACTTTTAAGAGAGGGACTACGCCGAATTTTGGAATTTGAAGATGGAATTGAAGTAGTTGCTGAAGTAGGTGATGGTCAAGGCGCTATAAATGTTGCACGCAATACGACGTTTGATATCTTATTAATGGATCTCAATATGCCCGGGGTAAATGGCTTAGAAGCGGGTCGAGTTATTCGCCGTGAACGGCCTGAAATAGGTATATTAGTGCTTACCGTTGATGATTCGGATGAAAAAGTCTTCCAGGTGCTTCAAATTGGGGTGGCGGGCTATTTGCTGAAAGATGTGGACTCAAAGACATTGATTCAATCCATTCACAAGGTGTATGCGGGTGAACCAATTTTATCTCCATCTGTTACGGGTAAATTGCTAGAGCAATTTACCCATCCAAGTCCTTTGAAAAACACCTGTGGACTCAGTGAGCGCGAGATGGAAATTCTCCATTATGTGGTACGAGGGTCTTCTAACAGGGAGATTGGAACTGCCTTATTCATTAGTGAAAAGACGGTGAAAAATCATCTTTCAAGCATATATCGTAAATTGGCAGTTGAGGATCGTACTCAAGCGGCTCTTAAAGCAGTCAAACTTAAATTTGTTCAGCTCGACTAAAGGCTGAAATATAGGGTGGGTAATTTCCATTGCGAAATACCAGCTAAACGAGTAGAATAATGCTATAATTATAAGATTAAATAGTCAAATTAAGACATAACATAAAATAAAATAAGGCGTCTTGTAAGCTTTCTCTGATCTAGTTTGCCTTAAGAAGAGCTATTAAGACGTATTTTTGGAGGATGTTCAATGAAAATTAGCTTTTTTGGCGCTGCACAAGTTGTTACAGGATCATCTTACCTTGTGGAATCAGGTGAATCACGTATTTTAATTGATTGTGGCATGTTTCAAGGATCTAAAGCGCTTAAAGAGTTAAATTACGATACTTTCCCCTATAATCCAGCGAGCATTGACGCTGTTGTGTTAACCCATGCCCATATTGATCACTCTGGCATGTTGCCTAAACTAATTAAGGCTGGTTTCAAAGGAACCATCTGGGCTACCGCTGAAACGATTAAATTATGTTCTATAATGCTGCCCGATAGTGGTCATATTCAAGAGATGGAAGTGGAGCGTAAGAACCGAAAGCGAGCGAGAGCAGGACTTCAACCCCTCGTTCCGATTTATACCGTTCAAGATGCTCTTGATACCCTTCCATATTTTCATGCTATACCTTATCAAGAAAAAGTTGATATTGTTCCGACGATATCTTTTCAACTCTATGATGCGGGACATATTCTAGGTTCGGCACATGTTGTGCTCCACATCAAAGAGCTGGATTTCAGCAAAACTATCGTATTTTCTGGTGATATCGGAAATGTTAACCAACCTTATATTGAAAATCCAAGTATTTTAAGTGAAGCTGACGTTGTCATTATGGAAACAACCTACGGGAATCGTCTTCATGCTGGAACCGCAGATGAGAAGAAAATAGATCGTGCTGAACAACTTGCTGAAACAATTCGTACGACATATGAAGCTGGTGGGAATTTGATTATCCCTGCTTTTGCCATTGAACGAACTCAGGACCTTCTGTATTATCTCCGTAAGTTACAGGACGAACATCGCATACCTATTTTGCCGGTTTACATTGACAGCCCTTTAGCTATCGCGGCAACAAAAATATTCCAAGAAAACACCGACAATTTTGACTCGGAAACGCAGGAACTTATTAAACAGGGTAGTAGCCCTCTAAATATGCCAAACGTTCATTTCAGTTTAACAGCTGCGGATTCGATGGCCCTTAATGAGATTGAAGGCGGTTCGATTATTATTGCTGCTAGCGGCATGGCCGACGCTGGGCGCATTAAGCATCACCTTAAACACAATCTTTGGCGGGAGAAGGCTACCGTTCTTTTTGTAGGGTATCAGGCTCAAGGCACACTCGGACGAATCCTTTCAGAGGGTGTGGACAGTGTAACCATACATGGAGAGAAAATTGCGGTTAAAGCCCGAATAAATCATATGGATGGCCTATCCGCTCATGCTGATCAAGCAGAACTGCTTTATTGGCTCTCACTTCTTGGAAAGAATGCAGAGCAAATCGTTCTTATTCATGGCGAACCGGATGCCCAAACGATCTTTTCCTCTAAAATTCAAGAAACGTTTGGGAAAACTCCTCTTATCCCCCAACTAGGAGAAACGATTGAATTCATGTCCGATCAAATCGTTCGGCACGCCCCTCAAAAGGAATGGCTAACACAGGGTGTAACACTGCCTGCTAATGAAGAGAATGTTCAACCATCTTCAGTAAAACCGATTGCTAAAGTACTGCATCAGCCCGTCCTGCCTACTTCCAAACGCCTTAAACCGTCAGAAGCTCATTTATCTCGCGCTCAAGTCAATAGAGCTTATATTCGATTGCGCCACCATCTTAAGAAGCTCATTGATGAGGGGCAACGGACCCGCGATTTTGATCGAGTGGTAAATCTTCTGGACAGTATGACACGTTGGCTTGAAGAACAAGAACGGGAAACACGGCACTAAAGCATTACTAAAGCCAAGCATATTCTAAGGTTTGGCGTTTAATACCGGCTAAGAAGCGAAGGGTTTCTTCCCGCCTCTTTATCGCCAAGCGCTTGCCTGCTTTGGTAGTGACTTTGTTTGGAAGGGCATCAGCAAAGAGGCGGGCTCGGTCGATGGCGTTTTCATGAGTCTGAATTAATTCATCTTGCCCAACCAGACTGAATAAACGCATTAAACCTATATTTCCAAAATTGTCCAATATATCTGATTCGCGTAAATAGACCGCCTCATCGCTCCGACCCGGTTCTGAGTAATACATGTGGTTTTCAACAGCATCTAAAACTATAGGCAACTTGAGCGGCGAGAACATCAATTGTTGGAGGAGATTTGCCGCAACTCCCTTGGAACGTAATGCGTGATCGACGTTTTTGAGAGCATAGACAGGATATTTTCCCGTGTCATGCAGCATAGCTGCGGCATAAAGTACTTCATCATCCAAGGTTAAGTGGCTAGAAAGTTCTTTGGCCAGATGATAGACTCTAAAACAATGTTTAACGCCCCACGCTGGATGAGCACCTGATTTATCTACTATTTGGATGAGCTCTTGCCGAAAGTCCATGACTTGTCCTCCTTAGATTCGTTTGCAAACTATATACGCCATAAGAGCTGTAATTTCCTGCCAAAATAAGGAAAACATATCGAGCTGTTTATACCATTTTTTTAAAAATATAACATTTTATAGCCAATATATCCTTAGTGCCTTGTTTTCGTGGAAGGATAATACACAAAAAGTGAGAATACTTTAGGAATATTTTCTTTGGTGGCTGCATAGGGAGTGAACGTCAATGAATAAAGTAAGTGTTTATGGGAGCTTTACACAGGCTCTTTTCTTTTCCGGTGTCATTGCAATTCCGAAATATCTCTTAACCCACTATACAGAGATCGGTTTAAGCGATGCAGAGATGATGGTGTTAATACAGATCTTATGTGAAGCTGAAACTAATCCATATCCTTCAATCGCCACCTTAGCTGGGCGCATGACTGCTTCTCCTGCAGATATTGAAGAGGTAGTAGGTCGATTGGTGGAACGGAAATTTTTGGCGATTGAAAGGTACTGGAATTCTAGCGAGCAAAAGTGGAGCAACAGTTATAGTCTTGTTGGTCTAATCGACGAACTTGCCGAACTCTGGGCCATTGAACGTTCGCAACAACTGGAAGAAGAGCGCAGTCTAAAACAAAGTCAATCGTCACCACAACCGACATCTACAGCAATTAACTCGTCAGCTGAAAACTTAGTTCGTACATTTGAGCAAGAACTTGGCCGCTTGCTTACCCGCTTAGAGTGTGAAAACTTAGATCGTTGGCTGTCATCTAATTATTCTGAAGAGCTTATTATTGAAGCTTTAAGAAGAGGCGTCAGTGCTGGTATTCGAAACTTTCGCTATTTGGACTCGATACTTCGGGAATGGGAAAAAAAGGGTTTGCGTACGCGAGCAGAAATTGAGGCAGAAGACGCATATTTTCAGTCCCGCCAAGAGAAAAAGGCAACAAAGTCTAAGAGTCAGACTCCCAAGACCACCTCTAATAAATATGAAAAGTTCTATTTGTAAGGCGGCGTAGTTGAGATACAGCTTGATTTTTGAGGAGGAAATTACTTAAAATGAAAAGTGTAAAAGATATTTTAAAAAGCAATGTCCTACCCGCTAAAACGTTCGATACAGACTTAAATTCCGCACCTAATAACAATCCGAGTTCCCACATAGCTTCTTCCGAAAACCATTCAACGTCAGATCATCTAAATGCAGTTGAAACGTTCAGGTGTCCTATTTGCCAAGATCGAGGAATCTTACTGGACGGGGATGTGGCTTATCCTTGCAGTTGCATGAAAATGAGAAGAATGGAAAATCAATTTCGGCATGCCCGGATCTCGCGAGTGCTGAAGAACTGTCGCCTGGAAAAATTTAGATTTGACTATTACAGATCGGAAATGAAAGATCAAACACATCGTGAAGGGGCAATGAAGGCCTTAAATGCAGCCAAAAGCTTTGTTAATGAATGCCAACAGAACCCTCATGGCCTCGGACTGCTGTTCACAGGCCCAGTTGGGTCAGGGAAAACCTATCTGGCTGCTTCCATTGCCAATGAATTGATAGAAGCTCAGCTGCAGGTCCTATTCATAGTGGTTCCCGATCTACTGGATGAACTAAGAGCATCGTATAAGTCTGAAGTAAATGAAATGGATTTGTTGGATACAGCTCGAACAATACCAATTCTGATTCTGGATGATTTAGGAGCACATAATTATACTGATTGGACACGAAATCGCCTTTATTCAATTATTAACTACCGAATGAATGAGCTACTACCCACAGTTATAACATCAAATCTTTCTCTTGATGAAATGGAAGACTATATTGGGGTGCGTACTACATCCCGGATAATTCAGTCTTCACGAATCTTTCGCTTGACTGTTGAAGAAGATATCCGCCATCAAATGTATGATGAACGAGAAGGGACAAAATAATAACATATAATACAAATTTTAATTTAATATGAAAAATAAATTTTGAAACGTATGCATGTCTGTAAGAGGACATGCATACGTTTTTTTAAGGAGTAAATCTCAAATTAATTGGAGGTGTTCAGTTTTGACTAAAATTATTGCGCTAAACCGCAAATACCTTGCCATGGTCGCCAGTGCTTTCGTGATTTGCCTTGTTGGATTTCTCGGATTCTCACTTTGGCATAACTCAGATGCAAGTGTAAGCAAAATCAACGAAGTCCCTGAAATTAAAATGCTCGGTGTAACGGTAGAACCAGCCTCAATAGTAAAGGATCTCACCTATGGGAGTGTAACATTAAAAGGGGCACAAGTGATCACTACTAAAACATTTGATCTGATCGCAACAGTTCAAAACACAACGGCTAACAAAATGACAAATATTCCAGTAGAATTACAAGTGTCACTCGTTGGAGATGACACGAAAAAGGTTATATCACCCGGAACCTTACCTGCTCTAGAACCTGGGGCCACTGCACGGGTAGCTTTTCGGCAAATTAAAGTTTTAGGGGATGCATTAGGGAAAAGCGCAACGGTAGGGCAGCATCTAATGACTTTACGCATTAAACCCAATCCTGAGGGGGGTGTAGTGCAGGCTACTGAAGCCAGTTTTCGTTTTACTGTTGATTCTACGGTCAAAGCCCCAGTTGCCATAAAGAGGCAGTAACTATTTATGGGAAATAAGTGCTTTTATTAGCACTTATTTTTTGTATTTTGTTTCATAAAGGTTATAATGATGCTGAGGTGTTTTGGCAATGAATATACAAGTAGACTTACATACGCATACGATATCAAGCGGGCATGCTTATAGTACTATTTCTGAAAATGCTCTAGCAGCCTCTCATAGAGGAATCAAATTACTTGGCATGACAGACCATGGTCCTAGTATGCCGGGCGCCCCTAATCTTTATCATTTTGGAAACTTGGCGATCCTCCCTGAAGAACTTTACGGGGTCAGAATCTTACCAGGAGTAGAGGCCAATATCATAAACCATGATGGGGAATTAGATATGCCCATTCGCTACCTATCGAAGATGAAGCTTGTTCTTGTTGGACTTCATATTATCTGTTACCCTGGGGGAACAACTGAACAAAATACCCAGGCATATATCAAAGCAATGGAGAATCCCTATACAGATATGATGGTTCATCCTGGACGACCAGATTTCGAGCTTGATCTGGAACGTATTGCTCACATGTCTGCGAAACTGAATATCCCGGTCGAGATTAATAATAGTTCACTGGCCAAAGAAAAAAAAGGAGCGTGGGGGAATTGTCGGCGCTTTGCCCAATACATGGTGCAATACAAAGGCCCCGTCATTTTAGGAAGTGATGCTCATTTTTGGGATCGGGTCGGTGAATTTAGCCACGCCCTCGATTTAGTTCACGAAGTAGGAATCTCTGAGCAGCAAGTTCTCAATACTTCGGCTGAGCGAGTGTTAGATTATTTAGCAACTCGCCGTAAAAATCGCCCAAATATTACTTAATGAAGAATTGCTTGAACGAACCGTAAAAGCAATCCAGAATAAAGTAATGGCTATTTAAAAGAAAATTCGGAATAGAGGCGAAAATTTGCGTAAAATATCTTATAAACG
>NZ_AGAF01000009.1 GCF_000224515.1 Desulfosporosinus sp. OT
AAAGGAGGGTGTAATTATGCAAGAAGTTATTAATGCCACAGATGTCAGAAAAGATTGGGGCCGTTTTATTGATAATGTTGTGCGTTTAAAGCCCTCTTTGGTAAAACGGAACAGAGACTATCTTGCAGCTATGTCCCTTGAGCATTTGGAAGTTGTTTTAACACCATATAGGTTCACTCTTGAATATGAAAAAGAGGCTGACGGCAGCTTGAGTGGTTCTCTGAAAGAGCTTGATATCATAGCTAATGCTGCAAGTTTGGAAGCGTTAAAATCAGAGATAGCTAAAGACTTGATTGAATATGCCCAAGAATACATGGATGAATTCGATAAATATTATGGGGCTCCCAACAGAAAGGCTCATTTCCCTTATGTTATGCGGGTGCTAATCCAGAAAGATGAGGATGCAGTAAGAGGTTTGCTTGATGCCTAGCTGGAGAGAATTAAAGCGATTTTGTGAACGGGATGGATGGGAACTATACAAGGATACAGATCATCATTTTTATCGAAAGATAATGGACGATGGAAGCTTAAAACGTACCAAAATCTCCAAGGGGACAGGTGAAATATCCTCGCGGTTATGGAAGGATATTTTAAAGAAGCAATTGCAGGTGGATGAAGCATATTTTAATAGAATGATTTAAATAGTCCCAGATTGGTCTGGGATTTTTTGTTTTGCATCGGTGATCTTCTGCAAAGCAAAGTACTCCGGACCCAATCATATGGCTCAGAGTACTTTGCTTTGCTCTTTACTTGTCCCCAGCCCCGTCATAACGGGGAATAAGCTGCAGTTCAAATTCGGATTCGAATCCGAATTTGAGAAGACAAGCCGTCTGGATAGCTGCGATGACCTGCTTGGTGCATCCATTGACGACATCCGTTCCCTGATCAGGCATGCTATCACAATCCTTGAGGCTATTTTCATTCTTAGGATATGTGTGCAGGCTTAAGCTGAAAAATAGGCGTCTAGATCAAACAAGCTCGTCCTCGTTACTTCTTTTTTCCTGAGAGGCTCCACAAAAAGACTGATGACAACCGCGCCGGCTAAACAGCCAAAGGAGTAGATCAGAAATACCGCATTCCCGGTCAATACCTTCGCCTTCGCCAATACCACTCCCAAAACCGGCCCCAAGGTAAGGCCGAAATGGATAGCGGCGTTGTAGATTCCCATTACCTTACCAAATCCCGTGCTTCACATAACCGCTTAACCGCACCGGGCTGAAGGTATGAATAAGTAATATCTTCCTTCAAGACCCGCTTCATGCGCTGCAGGATCTTGGAATGAATAGAGCCTCCCCCGCCGTTCCAGACAGTACGGACCTTGCCCTTGACCTGTTTGGCATAAACGGTCTTGCGTTTCAGATCAATCTCCATGACCTCCCAGGTCCGGCCGGCTAGAGCAAAACGCTCCCCTTGAGGCGGCGGCGACAGAATACTGCCGACTTCCTTGGATTCATCGCGTACTGCAAATTCTTCATTGTCCGGAAATACCGAATAGAAGCGAAAATTACGCACTACTTGCTCCCCGGTTAAACCCACCAGCAGTCCCCGTTCTTCCACTCCTCAGGAAGATCCGGCACCGAACCGGGATGTTCCGGCTTCTGCGGCTTTACCTCTTCCAGGCGGGGTAAAATATATTCCAGTTCATCCCGGAAGTCGTCGGCAACAATTTTCTGACTGCCCTCAACGGCAATGAGCAGGTCGCCAAGATACTGAAGGGAAAGCTCATTGATATTGTCAACCACCGAGTCGATCAGCAGATCAGGGAACAACCCGGATAATGTTGGATCTTCCAATACCCAGCAATTTTCCGCAAGTGCTCTGAGCAACCCTAATTGCCAGTCATCAAGCTCCTCCAGCAATTGATGAACAGGCTCTAAATCCGTCAGCAATTGAACCGGCGTTCCCTGAGGCCTCTCTATATTGCCGGCGACAGTCTTCTCTCTTCCGGGCCGGGGCTCCTCCTTGTCTTCGGGTTGAACCTCAATTTCAGCGATGATCAGCATATCCCGTACTTTATTGGAGTCTTTGATCAGCTGGTCTATTTTAGACGGATCCAGCTCTATTTTAAGAGAGGACTTGGTTGCCGGTTCCAGACCTTCTATTTCGGAAGCCAGATAATCATCGATCCAGATCCTGATTTCAGACTCCAGCCCGTAACCTCGCAGCCTTCCCTTGTATCCCTTCGCTTCTCTGAGCTTGTTTTCAGTGTGTTTGATCACGGCGGTAAGAAATTCCCGTAAAGGTTTGTGCCTGGTGTAAGGAATCGTCTCCAGGGTAATCTGCCGGCCTGCATCATAGCAGTGCACCGCACTGCGGAAAGGTGCATGCTGCATTTTCTCCCTTTAACTGGGTTGAAACATATCCAGCATTCCTAAATGGTGCTGTTGTAACAGAAACTCATTGACTTTTTCGATAGTTTTCGGGATATATTCCTCCACAAGGGCTTGACCGCTTTCAGTTTGCAAGGGAAGCCCGGCAGGATTAAATCCCTCGCCAAGTGAAGAGCCTGCAATTATATAGCCTGCCAATGAAGGGATTTCAGCGATGCTCCCGGGATTTACCCGCCAGAGAGCTTCACAGGTGACGGAATCTATACGGACCCGGTTGATTTTAATAGTGCAGGCAGGTTCTGCTTCCAGGACGACTTCAGATTGTACCGGGAGACTGCGCCGTTGCCATTGGGGAAGGATCGCGCGGAGAAATTCAAGGATTTCTTGGCCCCGGATTTTGTTTTTCCTGAGCCAAAGATCATCGTTTTCAGTAAAGCCTGGCATGTTCCAATAGCTGTTTTCTGATACATATGTGCCTTCTCCCCAATATTCTCCCCTCAGTTGGGGTTGGATAGCTTTTTCCGAGTCGTTCCAACTATACCGGATTTCAAATCCTGCCGGCATTTTGCTGGGCTTGAGCTGCTGAATTTCCTGAGGTATCACAATCTCAGGCTTATTTTTTTGCTCCTCCGAAATTAAGCGGGCCAATTCCTTTTTTACATAGGCTAAGTTTCCCAGAGGGATTACTGTGCCTCCTTTCTCATAGTTCACCCATACAGATAGATCACCTAACTGCGGATATTTATTCAGCAACTGAGCAAAGGGTATCGCTCCGGCTCCTTTATACGCATTTAGATAGAATTTCTTGTTTTCTGCAGAGAGAATAATCCGGTATGGGGAGCCGGAAAAGATACCGGAAATTCCGGATAGAATATCTTTAAAAAGGCTCATCTCAATTTTCACCAACCTTTGCATTAGCCTATGAGCTGATTTAAGGACAATGATAGCAATTCTTATAATCCGTCATGCTTTCTCTCCCTTAATTGTACTTAAAGCCTTTTGGTATATTTCTTTTAAAAATTGTAATTTCCTGTATTAATTTTTTAGAAATCAAATGAATTTCAGATCTTTTTGGTATTTCTTCTTATAAAACCTTATATCATCAGTTATTACTTTTCTTTTAGCCAGAAATTTAAAACGCCGACAGAATTCACTGCGGCGTATCTAAATCTATTTAACTTTGTCATATGAATAATTAAGAGCCTTTACGTCATAAACGGTCGTACTTGTACACTTTAAAAGGCTATGATCAAAAACCGCCAGATTAACTCCATCCGGAGACATAGTACTCATATATTCGATACCGTCAAACCCTTTACTTTTTATGTAGTCGCTTACATATTGAGTGGGGAGATAATCTAAAAGACTGTCATGACGCCTAAGAGGCTTAGCGATCTCCTGGCTGATCATTTTTAATGGCTCAATATTAACTGCATGACGGGTAAACTCAATTCCATAGGATTTGGAGGCGATAAATGGGCTGATCTTATCTATCTCGGCAAGATTAATCACTTCCATATCCCTCAGCAATTCAAAACTGCCAATTGTCACATAATCGTAAACACCCGCTCGAATCTCATGCAGAGTTGTTTTTACTGTATCCGCTAGATAAAGGATACTAATCCCTTCGGGATTGGCCCTCCCTGCTGATGCCAAATGAGGAGGCGGGGGGCCCATCTCATCGTTTGAAAAACCCTGGGCTGTCGAGCATATCCGCCCACGATAAAAAGTGGTACCGGCCTTATAGGTCTTCCTCACACAATAAATGAACTGGTACAAAACATCTTTGTTTAAATAGTCGGTATGAAACCTGTTCTTGCGCTTAATTACCTCCACGAAATCAGCCCAGGCATAATTCTTTATGATCCCATTGTCCTTCAAATAATCTTGATCCTGACTCTGCCATAGTCCGACAGGAGCATCAAACAACTCGGGTTGTTCACTATACTTTTCATGGCAAATGCTTGTAATTAACCTATAAATACAGTCCGGAGCAACATTAAAGATATTCCACTTAGAGTAGAGAATGTTTTTCAGCAAGTCTGTACTATCTTTGGGGAAAGTCACCGGCAAATTTGCCACTGTAGTGTAGGCATCAAGCAATTCATCAAATAAATCGGACAAACTGGTATCTGTACCAATTTGATATGAAGGAGCATTCTTTTGTCCGCAAAAGCTACAATTGCCGCTAACATTATAACCCTGAATCATCCCTCTGATTTCAGCATCCCTAAAGCAGTTGGCACAGCAATACATATTAACCAACCTCACTCAAATATTTTCCCATTAACTCCAAGTGATGCATCAAGGACAGTTTTTTTACACTTCCAAGTCCCGGATATGTTTGATTATCATAGTGATCCAACAATGTTTTTAGCCCCAATGTCAATTCAACCGGCTTAGGTTCTGTTTTATACCATGCTGCCATTTTGGAAACCGCTTCATAGAACTTCTTGGCAGGATTAGCTATATCCTCATTTGAATCAGAAACAAAGTGCCTTACTCTCAGTTCTCCATTTTTAGCAAAATACACGATATGGATAGCAACTGCATACGGGGCAAAACCGGCTTCAAGATATCCATCTCCAATGACTGAATAGTCCGCAAACCCTGAGTTACCATCATCCTTAAAATACAAATGGCTATCAGAAAAAAATTCATCGGGTTCCTTAAGATAATCGGCATTCCGGTTTTGTTTCTCAAATTTATCATTGAAGAGAATCCTATTCCGTTTTACTCTGCGCCTGAAGGTACTTTCGTCCGGGATCAGGGCATATTTTGGATTTACATCAGCAAACTCCCGCTCATAAATGTCCAAATAATCCCGGTTAATATTAACGACGAGCAATTCGTTCTTAGCGATACCCTTCTTAGTCCAATATTCTAAAAGTGATTGAGCATTTTCCTGTATGATTATGGACTTGATGACTGTCTTAGTTTCATACAAGGTTAAAAACTCATTTTTGTATGAGGCTTCTTTCGATCCATCCCGGACATCTCTTAAATCTTTCAGAAACGAACCTACCGCTGGATTCCTGATAATTGAGATCGGATGGTCAGCTTTGATGTGTTCGGACATCGTCTTAATGAGCGTAGGGGAAAGCTTCACCGGCTCAACGACCGGGACCACATAGTCTCCCAACAGATCATTGGATACCAACTCCCGCAAAGCCAATAGCTCGTATTGTCTTCCGCGTACATAGGGAAAATACATACTCTCATCCCCCAAACTTCTGATTTAGAAAACGATTGAGAGCCTCAAATTCCTTTTTCGCCGGATTGGAAAAGTATATAAGCGATTTCAATTCATAGGGGACACTTTGAAAGAAACTAATCTCTATTCTATTGCGTTCTTTCAATACCTGGATTGACATGGCATAAGCTTGCTCAATAGGTATCTTCGCGAACAAAGAAAAGCACTCATCATAATAAAACACTTGAGAAGTAACGGGCAGCCTCCCAAAGTACTTCTTCAGGATTTTCTCATATTCCCTTTTATGCAGCATCTTAAAAATAGCCGGATGACTTAATTGTGAATTATCTTCTGTGGGTTCTTTGCGCAAACGCCTGCTAATTACATTCTTTTTCGTAAGAACATAAATACCAACCGGGGTATTCTGCAAATTGGCAGATATCTTAGCAAAATTGTTTTCAGAAGTAACTACACACACATGGTTAAACGCCTTATAGTAATCCCGCAACTGTGTGTCGAGACGTTCAAAAGAATCCAATTCAGATTTTATTTCGTACACGACAGCCTTACCGTTGATCAGAATAAAATCCGCCTTCGATTTTCCGATGGGGATTTGAGTTAAAGCTGTTGTGGTATTGATGCTGTGCTTACCCAGTAAAAGTTTATTCAGCAAAGTATTTAGATAAAAGTATTCGTTGCGATAGGACGCTGACATGAACTTATATACTTCGCTAATGAGCTCTCCATTATTCTTTACTTCCGGATCGGTAACATATCTTCGCACAACTTGAGTATATGTTGCGTTATGATTGCCATTGAGTAAATTATGGAAAACATTTTGGGTAAAGAGTTTGTTTAGTATCAAATTATGAGCAGTCACATAAACCCCCTCCCCTTTTCACTATATTTTCCATTTCATGATACCATACTCTAAAAAACTTGGAAACCCTCTTCTTTTGCTGTAGGTACAATTGAAATAGGCCCATAAATAGTTGGCAATTTCAATCTAAGTGCTCAAATGCTTTCTGCCTTTTCTAATTGTATGTATAAATCTTCCAACTCTAACTGCGCAAGAATAAGCTTCTTTTCCGAATCTACAGACATGGCCTTTGCTTTCTGTGCTATCTCGATAGCATCAGCAATCATAGCGCTGATGCTGACTATCATCCGCTCTATCCTTTTATCCTGGTGAAGCTAATTTTATTATAAGCAATGACTTCAGAAGCGGTATTCATAGTATTCAAATAGAAGGATTAAGGATTCTTTCTGCTGAAGATTTTATATCTGTTTATGAAGGATTAGTCGAATAATCAGGGATTTGATCACATCCACCCGCTCAGCGGGTGGTTTGCTCTAGCCCTATAAGGGCTGGGTACGGGCAGAGCCTAAATGCTCGCTGAAAGTTACTCCAACCGCACTCTGTCCCGAACTACCCCTAAAGGGGTTATGGGGCTATTTTCTCTTGGTCTTTTCTACTGGCTCACCCGTAAACGAGCCAACGAACTCTTTGATAGTTAGCTGATCTGCTGCGATATCCTCTTCTAATTGTTTTCGAATATATTGCTCTATCGCCCTTTTGTTCCTCCCCACCGTATCAACATAAAATCCTCTGATATTTACAGTTCCACTGTGTATGTGCTAAACTTTCTGTATCCAATTGGATCTACCTCCTTTGTCATAGTGCGGCTGACGAAACCGGCACTATTTTAACAAAGGTAGGTAGTTTGTTCTATTCATAGCTAAAGCTTTTTGGAACCACCTGCATAGCAGGTTGTTTTCGTTTAGACAAGAAAAAGGCCTCCGCTAAAGGAGCCTTATGTTTTTTCATCTCATACATTACACTTACTATGAACACTCAGACATTATAGCAATTTAAAAGGCTAGAGCGAGGTGAATTCCCTGGCTTTTGTGTCTTTTGAACAAACCTCAGCGATAGCTCCATTGCAACCAGCTAAAGCTCGTTAGCTACTTATTCTGCTCAGAACATTTTTAAACATCTTTTCTACAAGCTGGAGACTAAAGTCCTTGGATTTACACTTTTCAAGTGGAATCTATCATCGGTCTTTATTAACAAAAAGTGTGATCAATTAAGAATGTCCATGCCGATTTGAGAAAAACCTTGAGCCTCTTCTCTGATGTCTTCCTCCAAGTCGGACATATTCATAGCTATTGTCGCTAATTGGTCACAGCGTTCGTTTTCCAGATTCCCTGCATGACCTCGTCACGAATATGCGTATAATAACTTAAGAGGTGAATCGCTTTGAAAACGAGTGTTATAAAAGGCAAAAGAAACCCTAAAAGGGTAATTTCCAGTGTTGGAGCTTCAATGGCGATGGAAGGATTGCAACCAAGTTTACATGCTCAAGCGCTTGGCAAACTGTACCTTAAAGATAAAATTACCGGCAGAGAGGCAATTGCGAGGATAAAGGAAAGACACTCTGCTAAATTTGGACGATGAAAATGGATAGGGGCTTTTCGACTTATGACTCTTTAGAAAAGCGGCAGTCGGTATGCGTTTTATTCTAAAAACCAGTTTATTTTATAGAAATCATGTTAATCCCACGGATCACATGCTTAATGGTTTTATCTAGGTTTTCACAGAGGAAGGCGCCTTTTGAACTGCACTCAGTTCTTGAGGCGCCTCCTTCTTTTTGTCCCCTTTGTTAACCCCATTCTCTTCGCAGAGCGAAGTCAAAACTTGTCGTTTCAAGTGTCCATTATTCCTCTTGCGATACCAGTTCGCCCCAGGATGACAATAGCTGCCGTCCAGAGGGAATAACAAGCACGCCAGTCCAGCAGATTGTCAAGCTAAGTCCCTGTTTCTATTCAGTAATCAGGCTTTCTACATCGTAAAGCCGTGGTGCCTTTATGCCGTACTTTCTGGCTTCTGAAATAACTTCCTGTACGGCATAACCAACTTTAGTGTGGTTATGCGCTACAAGAGCATAGATCATGCTTTGAGGTGAAAAAATAACCTTACTCATAAGAAATCCAATAACTCTCGCTGGTAGGTCGCTCATTATTTTTGTCATAACATCAAGTTTTGAGCCTTTTGCTTTCAAAACTTGGGTAATTTCTTTCATATTACGACCTATTCCAATGAGCGCTTCGGGTGAAGAAATTACTTTTTCAAAACTGCCACTTTTTAAGACTTCGACTTCCATTGCAGCGTTTAATGCGAAGTGATTCCAGAGCCAACTTTGCAGGTCCTTTTGCACCATAATCTTGAAGCCTGCCTCAACAAAAAGCTTGCGAACCTCCAAATCTCTTTGGGTAGGCTCGGATTCAAATGTTCCAAACTGCACTGTCTTGTAAAGCCCACCGTAAAGAGTGTTTCCTTCAAATCCACCACCGGCACCGGGGAAGCCACAAACAATCTGGCTGAGCGGAATCGGCTGAACAGCTGATTGAGGGTCTTGCCAAAAGTTATTGAAAAACAGAACGGTTGCATTTCCAACTCGTGGCGCAAGGTACTTTACCACACTTGATACTTGCTCGGGGTTGACACTCATAAAAATGAGGTCATAGTCGTGATTGCTCTTTATTTCTTCATGTGTTACAATTGACCATTTTTCTTTGACTAACCGGTCTTTTTTGCTTCGCCTTGCATCCCATAGTTCTAAGTTTACATGTGAACCATATTGTGCCTTCCTACCTTCACGAACATAAAACTCAACAGTATGGCCTGCATTTTCAAACGCCCAAGCGTACAGGGTTCCTACAACACCGCGACCAAAAAATAGTATTTTCATAAAGCATCCTCCCTAATGATCACGTGTTGATTTTTCAACAAGTGTTTGATATTCTTAGCATACTGATACGTGGAGAAAATTTCAATAGTTACATTCGTTCCTACTGTTGAGAACTCAACACAGTGCGCTAATTTGTTGAATATCTGGAGGAAAACTTTGTGGATAGAAGAATACAAAAAACAAGGCAGTTGATTATGAATACCTTCCTCAACCTTTTGGCTGAAAAAGGATTTGAGAAAATAACCATCAATGATATTGCCAAACGCGCAAATATAAACCGAGGGACTGTTTATCTACATTACGTGGATAAATCCGACTTGCTCGACAAGTGCATTGAAACATATGTTGAGCTGTTACTAAATCACTGTGCCAATAGTGATGACACCAATCTAAAGGCCAGTGCATTTCACAGCACATTTGAATACTTGGAGAAAAATTTCACAATATACAAGTTACTTCTTAGCAATGAGGGCTTTGGATTTTTCCGCAACCGCTTATATGCCACCATTGCGCAAACAGTAACCCAGGTTATCGGTATAAAGCCAGAAAACAACGCATTTTCAAATGGTGTAACCATTCATTTTTTGACTTCAGGGTTCATTGGAGTATTGGAATGGTGGATTAATAATTCTATGCCCTGCAATGTTCAGGAAATTACTGAGCAACTTATGTTTTTGCTGGAACCATACACCAAGCACCTTGTATCACTCTAGTCTAATTTGCATTGAATATCCACAAAAAGTAAGCACAAAAACGGTCTGTAAATATAAGGTATCGGCAGGAGGCTGACCATTATTTGGTCAGCCTCCTGCCCAGT
This sequence comes from Desulfosporosinus sp. OT, assembly GCF_000224515.1. GTDB lineage: Bacteria > Bacillota > Desulfitobacteriia > Desulfitobacteriales > Desulfitobacteriaceae > Desulfosporosinus. Next base: position 10,093 of record NZ_AGAF01000009.1, read on the forward strand.
CGAGTACGCCAAGGGGAATTTCACCCTAGAGGCAACACCCATGCCGGGCGCACATAAATAGCCCGGAGATGTAAATCTCCGGGCTAAAACCCTCATTTCATAAAGATTCCTCTTTTAATTGGGTTTTTAAATTTTCCTTATCCAGCGAACAGATCAATTGTTTGATTTCCTTGTCTTTATCCACCACCACGACAGCGGGTATTTTCTCGATACCATACTTTTGCGCGAGATTTTTCTTGGTGGATATATCAATTTTCACAACCTTATAGTTTTCTGCCAGTTCTTTGTTCACTTCTTCTAATAAAGTGCTGAATTGCAAGCTCTCATTGTTTAAGGCATTGAAGAAGAGCAAGAGAACCTTCTTCTCACTTTGCAGGACATTAGTATTAAACGAATTCCATTCTTCGATATACCGTTCGGCGGCTACGGCTGCCGTTGCCCCATCGCCGGCCGCCGATACAACTTGCCTTAAATATTTGATTCGATTATCTCCTACTGCGTAGACGCCTTCCAGATTTGTTTCCATCAGCTCATTGACGGGGATATATCCCCTTGGGTTCATTTCCACACCGCTATCTTTAAGAAATTGCGTAGAAGGAATCATACCGACAAAGAAAAATACGCCCTGGCAAGCTAATTCAGAAGAACCACCTGTTTTCAGGTTCTTAATTTTTACCCCTTCGACATTTTCTTCCCCTAAAATTTCTTCTACTGTTGAGTTCCAAATAAACTCAATCTTTTTATTTTGCAACGCTTGTTCGGCGCTTACTTTATTGCAATCTAAGATTCCTTCATCGTGAAGCACAATCACTGTGACTTTTTTGGCGAACTTGGTGATATACATACCTTCCTCGATGGCTTGGTCTCCGCTTCCAATAACAACGACGTCCTCACCTTCAAAGAACTCAGCATCACAAGTGGCGCAATACGCTACTCCATTGCCTTGAAGCCTTTTCTCGCCCAGGATATTCAGGAGTCTCGGCTCACTGCCGCAGGCAATGATTACAGCCTTGGCCGAAAGTTCCTTGCCCTTTTTGGTTTTGATGATTTTATCTTCTTGAAATAAATTCGTACTAACGACTTGATCCCTTAAAAACTCTACGCCGAAACTCTCGGCATGTTTCTTGAAGTTGAGCATGAGATCAGAACCACTGATTTGACCATAGCCAGGATAATTGACAATTTCACGGGTCGTATTCACCAGTCCCCCAACGGTTCCCTTGTTAATAATCAGAGTTTTAAGCTTAGCTCTTCCCCCGTAAATACCGGCAGATAGTCCCGCAGGCCCCCCGCCGATAATGATTAAATCATACGCATTCGCCATTTTCGCATTCCACCTTATGATTCAGAATTCAAAACGTCTGTGATTCGTTCCTCGATGTCTTCTTCCTCAGCCTTCCCGGTTAATTTGCCTTGATAATCACCATCTTTAAAGAAAAGAATTTGCGGAACTCCTTTAAGGGAAAACTTTTGATATAAGGCCTTCTCTTCCTCGACATCGACGTAATAAAAACCAAACTTACCGTCGAATTTCGGCTGTAAGTCTTCTAAGACGGGTACAACGCTCTGACAAACATGACAGCTTTTTCTGGAAAAGATCACTAAACAGGGCGCTCCGTCATGATAAATCACTTCTTCGAAGCGGCCCGAATTCAATTGTACTAACGACATGTTTACAACACTCCTTTATAAATGACTTTTCTGATCCATAAGCACGGAAATCATGGTCACAGAGAAATGCTCCCTTTCTGTACAGATTGATGATATTGCTGATCTATCTGCTTCAAAGGGAGCATACCGAATATGGGACATGGACACCCCAGGGCAGAAAATACTTAGACTCTTGCTAAAACCAGGATGTCGCTTCGCTTAGAATTTTACTGAGTAATGAGTAGCATATCGTTTATTATCAATGTTTAAATAGATTTGATAGTCACCGGACAATCCTTCCCTGCTGAGGTAGAATTGAAAATCATTGTCGTTTTGCTCCTCAAAAGAAACACAGGCTGCGGTAACATCATGAACCACGGTGGGAACAGAGTAGAACTTGGCTTCCTTCTCGTCTTTAAACTCCAGGAAGACTTCAGAACCTTCCTTAAAGGATGCCCGAAGTGCCAGCCTATCTTCTTCAAGGATTAACGATAAGTTGTGTTTGGCCGGTATTTCGCCCTCAGCGTCCTTAAATTTAACTTTAAGACCAAACTCAGGAGTTACTCCAAATCCGCCCAGGAATTCTCCTTTCCCAAGGGCAAAATTCGTCGTCTCATCATATAAGGAGAGTCTTCTTGCCCGATAATAATTACCGCCTTGAACTTTTAGTTCGTATTTAACTTCATCATTCAGAACCTCAACTGTGATTGACTCTAAGGTTAAATGGATAAGCTCGTCTTTGTATTTATTTAAAAGCATTGCGCCTAAGCCGTCTGTATGTTTTCCTCTATAGGTGGCAATGCCGCCGGAGTGAATCATATAATGTCCTTCACTATAGTAATCGACGTTACAAATATAAGGGGAGTAAAATTCTGCTCCTCGTTCTTTACCATACTGCCAAACCTGTTCGATTTCCATTTTGTCTGTATCAATGCGATAAATAACCCCTCTGGAGAAGTTTTCCTCAGGTGAAACCCATGTAGCTTCATGCTTCGAGCGATAAGTTCCATTATCAAAGACAAAGACATCTCCATTAGGCAGAATTCTGGCGGCATGTTGTTCATATTGCCAGTCAAAATCACCTTTGGTCACATTTTTAAAGAAATAGTTTTGCCACTCTTCTCCCCAACCTTCAGGGTCACCGAGAATCCAGTTTAATTTTGAAGTATCATAATCGAAGTTAATAATAGCATCCTTATGTCTGCCGGACATGGTAATGGAATTCGTCGCTTTGTCATACCAAACAGAGTTATTGTGGAACCAATCATGGTAGTTCCAATCCCCCGCATTCCCTTTTTCTCTTGGCAAAATATTGAGAAGGTCCCAGGATTTAATGACTTCTCCAGTCTTTCTATCGATTTCAACGACAAAATCTTCCACGGACTCTTCAAAGTCATTATCAGAGGCAGCCAGAAGATTTCCGTTTTCCAATTCAATGGCATCATGATGGAACCCGCCCGGCAAGCGATATTCTTTATAGATTTTACCGCAAAAGTCCATTTCCATAAGCCCGACGGTATAATAGGGTTTTTGCATGGTTCGATACGATGTATGCAGCAGTCTTCCATTAGCAAGCTTTTTAATATCCCAGCTTTGCTTGTTCGTGATAACCCATCTTAAATCACCGGCATAATCAAAACCGACTGTTTTTGCCGAATCTACCAGAGGGGTTGTTGTGGAAATTATCATCAGATCTTTCCCAAAATACTCTGAGGTTGTATGACAATACAGAGCTTTATTGACATCCAACTCTTCAAGCTTTATGTTAACTTGTGACATTTTTCCACTGCCAAGGACGATAACCACTGTGTTTTCATAGTTGTCGTATAGTCCATAAATTGGCAAGACATGCTCCTTGGCAGCGGCAAAGGTATGGGTAAGATCCCCTTCTGCTGCTTTGCCTTTTATGGTTATTTGGGCCGTTGTTTCTTCTTCAGTATTGAAGCAAATCACTGCAGCCAGCGGATTAATTAAATAAGGATTTTCGACAACAAGGGGATTTTCTAACGTATAATTTCCTGATCTAAGCTCAGCTAAAAATCTTTCTTCTGACTCTGCTTGTAGTGTAATCAAATGTTTTTCAGTTGCTAAATAATTGCTCACGAGATTCACTCCTTATTAAATGTCTAAGGCATTTGTCTTTGTTCTTTTAATCACATTATACATTTCCAAAAAAGCAACATAAAACACAACTTCATTGTTTTAAATCACAACACTTAGTTGTGGATTTGAGACTCCAACTGTTGAGTTCGTATTAAAACATCTTGATAGATACATTAACCAGAAGACAAGTTATAATAAGAAGAACAATAAAAAGTCATAATTAAACAGGAAGTGTATTAGGGATGCGCATTAGTGATTTAAAACTTCTCATAGAATTGTCTTACTCAAAGTCAATTACTTTGACTGCGGAGAAAATGCATATTTCTCAACAAGGATTGAGCCAAATGATTACACGTTTGGAACAAGAACTTGATGTTCCGCTTTTTCAACGGAGTCGACAGGGAACGACATTAACGGAAGCCGGTCAAAAAACCATTATGACTGCGAAAGAGATCATTGAAAAGTATGATGAATTAAAGGCAGCATTAGAATTAATCACGTTGCGCCAAAAATCCCCGGTTGAAGGAGATCTGACCCTTTTGCATTCCCATAATTCAGGTACTGCAGTTTTGCCAAGAGCTTTAAAACAATTTAAATCCAGATTTCCGAATATTAACTTAACACTTAAAGAAAGTTCACCCTCCGAAACCATTGCTCAGATTAAAGATGATCCTTCGGCGGTAGGGCTTATAAACTTTCCGGAGTCCTTTTACGAAGAACCCGCAAACCAAATATTATCTTCCACTGAGTTAGTATATCAGGAACTTTTAAAAAATGATTTAATCGTTTGCATACCAAAATCCTGGATGTTAGGCAAGGATCAAATTAATACCGCAAGTGAATTAGTCAAAAGGCCAATGGTCTATTTTGATACAAGGCAATACAGTGAAATTGTTTCTTTAATTTTTCGTGAAACTGCTCATTCTCCAAAAGTATTTCTAAAAACCCTAAATAATGAGTTATTCCGTCAAACAATCCTTGACGGGTTAGCTATGGGTCTTATTTCCGCGCTAGAATTGAGTGATAATCGACTATTAAAAGAATGCACTGTCCAGTCGGATCTGCGCTTAAAGCTCATTTTTACCTGGGTGAGTTCTGCAAAATACCCGATATCAATTCCAGCCCAAAGGTTTTTGGAATGCCTGAAACAATCCCTGAATATGTCGGATAGCTGACTACTTTTTGTTGTGGGAAACGACAATAAGGTTCTGTTATATAGTGCTATTAGGATTATGTATAATACGATTGAGGGAAAAAGTACAAACTAAACGAAAGGAGCTCATCATCAACCACCCAACTCAATCTTAATAGCCAAAGAATAGAGAACTTTAGTGTGCTTTCTTATGATAAATTTCACAAAGTAGGGGGAAAGGATATGGCACTCGGGTCGCAAAAGAAAGATTGTCTTTCTGGGGATTTCATTCCAGGAACTAAAAAATCAAATCATAATTACTTCGATGAGCTAGAAGTTACATCAATCCATAAGTTATTATTTTTCATTATTATGTTAGCCTATTTCTTTGAACAAATGGATAATTGGAATTTTGGTTTTATTGCTCCGGCGTTAATGAAGAGCTGGCACATTAATATGGCCGCAGTCGGCAAGATTAACTTTGCCTATTTTGTAGCTATGACCCTTGGTGGGTTAACGGGTGGTATCATTTCGGACTTTATTGGACGCCGGAAAACTTTTCTGGGCGCAATTCTTCTCTTTTCTCTGGCGTCAATAGCAAATGGTTTTGCCCAAAGTATTGAAGTTTTTACTATAACTAGAGCTTTAACCGGATTTGGTGTTTTTTGTATGATGGTTACTTCCCAAGTATATATAGCTGAGATGTCCCCTGCCGCCACGCGTGGAAAATGGCAAAGCTTAACGGCTTCCATTGGTTTCATGGCAGCCCCTTTAGTAGGACTTTTATGCCGGGTAGTCATTCCTCTAAGGCCCGAGGCTTGGCGTTATATCTTTTTCTTGGGCGGACTTGGTCTGATCGGCTTCATAATGGGTCTCAAATATTTAAAAGAATCACCGCGCTGGTTAGTTTCTAAAGGCAAAAGAGAAGCAGCAGAAGAAGTCATTGAACAATTAACGAAGGTTAAGGTTGACCTGACTGAGGTTGCTTCTAAAGTCGAACCTCGGGTCAAAACACTGGACGTATTAGTCGGTTTATTGTCCCCGAAGTATATTAAGCGAACAGTAGTTATCCTGTTTTTTGTTCTGCTAACGGTCCCCGCCGGGTTTGTTATTACGAACTGGACGCCAACTCTCTTGAACCAAAGAGGATTAAGTGTTAATGATGCTTTGACAGCTTCCTCTCTGCTTATGTTTGGGGTTCCTGCAGGCTGTTACCTATCCTCTTTGATCGCTGACAAGGGCGGCAGGAAGATTCCCATGGCGATCATGGCTTTGTCGGTGGCAGTATTAGCTGTGATCTTTGGGAAGATAAGCGGGTTTGTTCCCATTGTCCTTTGTGGATTTCTGCTGATTGCTGTTAACATGGCTATGAACTTCATAACCTTTAGTTACATCGCTGAAAATTATCCCACAAAAATGCGAAATACCTCTACTGGAATTCATAATGCAGCAGGACGTCTGGCCACTTCGGCTCTTCAATTATACATTCCTGTGGTCTTTGCCCAATATAAATTTACAGGTGTTTACAATATGGTCGCCATTTTAGTTTGTATTCCGGTGGCAGTCTTATTATTATGGGGATTAAGAACGGGCGGCAAGTCCCTTGAAGAAATTTCCTAACCTGCTTTTCATAAGACAAAATTTCACTACGGCGACGAAAAAAACCGAGGACTGATTACCTCGGTTTTTTTCTGTTATTGTTCTCGGCAGTCTTCCAAATTTAAATGGGCACACCCACCCGCATAAACTGAATGAGAATTACATATTTAGCAAATAAATAAAATGCCTGTTGAACTAAGGAGTTATAAGTCTCGACAAGTTTTACAAAATACTTCATATAGTCTTGATGAAGATCTATCATCACTTGTCCTCACAATAATTATACTGCCGGTAAAGCCCATCGCCCTATCTGTATCAATTATTCCATGAGCTGTTATAGCCCCATAATTGTGCTCTGGACATGTACTGGGTTTTGGGTGATAATACCACAACATCCTTCTTCAGGCAATCCATGAATCTTGGAAAGTCCTGCATTAAAGGGGTTGGATAAGTTAAGGAAATTTCTCAAACATTTTTTTCTCCTTTTAAATGGGTCTTTAGCGAACCAAAGTTGCAATAATTTTGAGTTCCGAAAGCGGTAACACTTAGTCAGTTATATGAGACTAAAGTATCTATAAAACGCAAGCTCCGTAGCTTGTTTGTCTATATATAGTGGTTGATATTTATTGGATAAAAGTCATCTAATCTTTTCTGCTAATAAAATGACTATTAAAATGAGTCCTAAGAACCCGACAAAAATACCGCTAATTATAGTCATTGGTTTCCAATAAGGATGAAGTGAAGTCCATAACATCGACGAATCGACTTTAGAAAAAGCTTGCATTATTTGGAAATCTCTCATCTTTTTCGGATAGATAATGCTTATAAATGAGATTACAAATACTAAACCGATTACTATAAATAATACCTCTTTGGAATTCTCTCCCTGCTCACCTGTATTATCATTTGATCTCCAACTAATAGAAACAACAAATGCTTGGTGCGAATTCGGATCGTGAGCAGTATATTCTAAATCAGCTTCATAATCTCCTTTTTTATAGATAAATTGCTTACCTCCATAATCCTTACCCCAGATGGTAATGGGCTCTTCCTTATAAAATTGCCACCCGTTGTTAACGAATTGTTCATTATAGTACTGTTTTATTTGATTTAGGTTTAAGGTGCTGTTATAGCAATCTTCTACAAATGCTTGGTTTAATTTATTAGAATCAGATGTTCCAACGACTGTAGCTCCGGGTAAGGGAGTTATCTTATTGAGTTCAACTCTCAGTTCTTTTTGAATTACATCTTCTATTGAAGGTCCATGATCAGGTTTATTGAAATTACCCATAATTACCAGAAGACTTAATACTATTAATAAGAAAATAAGATATTTTTTACTCAAAATAATCACCCTAAAACATCTTGTATACGATGTTCCCATTCACACCAATGATATTTTCACCTTTAATTTTACTCATCAGGTCGTATAGTTACAATCTTGTTGTTACGCTAAACTCCCATTTAGTGAGCCTTAAGATAAATACCTATTTTATCCAACCCCAAGGGTATGGAATGTCGGCTAAGTTGGAGGGATTACTCCCTCCTTCTCGCCTAAGAACTGTACGTGTCATTTTCACGACATACAGCTCTTAGTCTTTAGCATTTTTTCGTTGTAGTAATATATTATCGCAAAGTCAAGTTCCTGGTCGGTAATTTTATTTGGCTCTCCTAACAGCGTTTTAACATCATCTTGGGTCATTCCAAAGACTACGTTGTCTAAGCCTATCCCTATAGTTACTTCCATAATCCCCTCCTATGGTTCACATTGAAATTTCATGAAGTTCTATAGACTCCTTAGCTATAATACTTCGACTATAATCCTTATCCCATCCTGGATGACTTTATCTATTTCTTCTATTTCATTCGATTGCCATTGTGGAGTATATGATTTGCCTTGCGGGGTTACTGCTGGATTATTAGTACTTCCTTCTAGGTCTAACATTAAAAATATATCTTTCTCTACCAAAAACAACTTATTCATTCGCCCTAATCGGTCTGCATTTTGATATTCGTCAGGTTCTAGATAGTCAAGTCCTATCTCATCCTCTACTTTCTTGTATAGATATTTTATGTAGTTCATGAGTGTCTTATTGAAGGTCACTAATAAGATGTGATCATCTGATGCAAAGCTATTGATATTTCACTTACAGGACTCCATTGTTCTGGTTCCTTAACATTGAAATTTCCCTGATTGCTATCAGTCCTTACAGACAACGCTTGACATATAGTTTTTTATGCCGGACTTTTATCGTTTCCTTCCATCATTCACCTGGTTAGAAGTTGGGTTTGAGGACATTCCTAATGACTCAAAGATCAGATCTGCGTTATAGTGTATGAATGGTTCTTCTTCATTTTTGTTCTTTTGCTGAATACTGTTCTATCGCTTCTTCAACATACTGATTCAATGATTTGCCCTCTATTAAGGCCCTTTGTGCTGCTTGTTTATGAAGCTCAGGGGTTATTCTTACATTAAAGCTACCTTTATACATCTTTTCAGGTTCTTTACCGTTCAAATTGCACAGTTCAAGATAATCCTCAACCGCTTCTTCAAATGCAGACTTTAGTTCACTAACACTACTGCCTTCATAACTGATTGAATCATTTATGCCTTCAATCTTGCCATAGAAAATCTCGTCTTCTGTGCTGTAATGCACTGAACCAATATATTCTTTATATATCATTACATCTTTCATAATCAAACCACTCCCTGATTTTTCAACTCTTCAATCAACTGCTCAATTTAATATTTTTTCAATATATTTCCCGGATGCGGTCTATGAAGTCTTATAATATGTCCTGTTTCGCAGTGGATGTAAGCAACTCTCGACCCAGAAGTACGCTCTCTGTTGTCTTCTTTGTAACCGAATTTTGCTAACAGACTTTTGGCTTTATCATATTCAAAGTCGATAGGTCTATTAAGCAATCTGTCTATAAGTTTATCTCTTTTGCTCATCATGCACCTCTTATCTTAAATATATTATCAACGATCAAAATATGCAACTAAATATTAGTTGCATATTTCTTTGTGTTATTAACTTAGCGAGCTGCGCTTTCCGTTCGCATCTTGCAGTGAACTTCTCCAAGATGAGTAATATTCCCGTCCCGATCGTACAATGACCTGATGTCGATAACCGTTAACAAGTTGCATCTTTCAATCCATTGAAAACAAGTAACTCCACTAAGCAAAAAACGCACCTAGGTCAAGGTGCGTTTTTTGCTTAAAACCAGTTTAATAGAAATTATGGAATTCTGCTGAGGTACACGTAGACCTTATGACTTTCTCCATTCACAAAGTTTGGAAAATGGGTTGAGATAAAAACTTGCCCATCAGCTTCCATGCACGAAGGGTCCCTGAAACTTAAGCGTAACGACAAAAAACAATTGCCCCTTAGCATGTTCCGCTGAGTAGAATGGGCATCCGGAAAATAAATGATAACTTTAACATTTGGCCCTGTATTAATCCCATGGATCTCATGCTTAATGGTTTTATCCAGGTTTTCACAGAGGAAGGTGCCTTTGTTAACTTGGAAGACCCAGGTGATAGAACACTCCTCCCCGGGCTTAACCCAACTTTGTTTAATTATTTGCCGTGATAATTTCTTTTAATGTAACATTGGCATTCAAATAACGCGCATTTGGATTACTTTCTTTTTTTAAGCGGATCACCTTTTGCGGACAAAGGTTTATACAGGCAAGACAAAATTCGCAATTCCCCCCATATGCTGGTTTAAGCTCAGCGAGTTTTATATTGTTACGAGGGCAAACCTTTACACACGTTCCACATTGATTACAGTTGTTCCCGACAGAAAAATCTTTATCGGTATTAAAATTTGGGTTTCTTTTGAAGAAATACTGAATGGCTTTGGTTAACACTGAATCTGTGAATGACCCATTCCTGATATATCGTTTCTTTTGATTAACATCATTTAACAAACGGCTCAGATTTTCTTCAGTATATTTCTCTTTCATCTTTTGCTTCTCAATATCAAATAATGGTAAATAGTTATCAATCATGAGTAAACCGTCAGCATATTGAACATAAATATTATTTTCCTCAGCATACCGTACAAACCAATTGACACCGCCGGCAAGCTTGTTTCCATAGGTCATGATGACAAAAATATAAGGGCTCTTAAGAGTAATCTTCTCAATAAATTCCCGGACAATCTTTGGAGCTGCAAAGCCGTAGCAAGGAAATATAAGGCCTATCGTTTCGTCTTCAAAATGAAATTGATCACCTTTTAAGACTTTTGGTATCGAATAAATTTCTCCTCCTAACCTTTTTGCAACATCTAAACTGTTGCCGGTAGCTGTAAAATAAAACACTTTCATAATGTACCTCCATTATTTTGTCTTTCGTTTGTCTATGGAATTCAAACAATTAAAAATGTTCTAAATACCCTAATACTTACTTCTTATGGGCAAATGATCGTTTAAGAGTTTAATATCTTGATATTTTTATAGTTTTATAATTATCGAATAGTTATACACTTTTGAAGCAACGCTGAATTATTGCTGCTTCAATGACTTACTAACTTCCTCAATCAACTCTTCATTTACTTTACAAATCAAAAATTTCCCTTTTTTCTCTGTTCTAATTAAATCAGCATTTACTAATTCTTTGATATGATGTGAAATAGTCGGAGCCCCGATATTCAACGAACTGATGATATCCGTAACAAAGCATTCCGAATCAGTCGGAAAACTAGATTCATTCATCTTGGCGATTTGAAAATACAATTCCAGCCTATTGGGATTCGATAATGCCTTACACAAACTCACGCTATAACAATTCGATAACTATCGAATCAATTGTAACTTTTCTAAAGGCTCCTGTCAATAACTCTCTGCAGGTCACTTGTTAATCACATCTAGCGTACGCAGCGCGTATTCTCGGTTGAGACAAAACATCCATAATTCGTTCTGCTGCTTATCTCCGTCACCCTAAAGATTGCCACATACCATAGTTGGGCTGGCACTACCTAAACCTCTATTAATCTGATTTCGGAAATTCTTTACTTTCATTCAGTAGGCTCCTTTAATAAGAATATTATGGGAACACCTCAATCCGTTTCTTAATGGGACAAACTTAAGTAGGCGAATCAAACCTCACTTCACGTTGAGAGCCATCAGGCATGTTGTAAATAACACAGTTTAGATTGATTTTCCAAGTACCATATATCTCCTTATGGGTTCTGGTAATATGCCATGTATCCTCACCAATTTTTGTATGATGAATAATCTCTTCATAGCCACTTCTGTCCATTCTGTGCGTCATCCAAGTTTCACCACCACAGTAATAATGAGTGACTATTGTTCTGTCATTATCAATCCCTCGAACAGTTAGCTTCGACCATACCAACTGACTATTCGATATACCAATATATTCAGTATCATGATTAAAACGTGGAATGCCATCTCGTTCAAATAATTCTCCGTCTTCTAAAGGGACAAAGTAGTCCTCTGGAAGTAAAACTTGTTTTCTCTATCAATTCCAATTCTACTTTTCCAACAGGTCGAAAAAGTAACATTAAATCATCTCCAATAATTAAATTATTTCCATATTTTTTCAATGAGGCAGAAAAAATAATATATAACACTATGATTCAGCAAGCCACAAATGCTTTCGAGGAAACCCAGGGAAGGTTTTGAATCGTTGGCTTCAATTTATATGAGCAGAACCGGATTGCAGCAGCAGTCACTTCGTTATTAACTCCTCTATAAAGCATTTGCCAGACCGCAGATAACGATCTGGCAAATATATTTTCCACACGTTCTTCCCCTATTATTTCCCCTGTGGGGCTGTTTCCAATCCTGATTTTTTACGCATTGTCAAAAACAACGCTGGAATGACTGCAGCCACAGTAAAGCCAATGACCCACCAGAAAGAGACGCCGAAGGCGTGGGAAATTGAATGGAGATCGGAGTCGGGGTGACCTGCCATCTGCTGTTGGGCTACGGTGGCGAGAATAGCTGACCCGAAAGCTCCGCCGATGGTCTGAAATATCCTAGTGGCAGTGCTGGCGTGAGGAACCTGCTCTCTTTGCAGTCCATTATAAGCGGAAGTCATGATGGCAATCAGCAAGCCGCCAAGTCCCGCCCCTCTGATCAGCAAGGCTACAGACAAAAGGATATAATCCGTATCCGTACCTACAAAAGCAAAGGGCAGTGTCCCGATGGCAATTGCCGCGAGGCTTAGCAGCACGATATTGCGCGATCCCTTGCGGTCGGCCGCTTTGGCTGCCCAGCTTCTGGTGAGCAGCATACCCACTCCTTGGGGAAGCAGCCACAATCCGGCATACAGGGCGCTGGCTCCGCGTACCTCCTGATAATAGAGGGGCAGCATCAACATAGCTCCATTCGTGACGATTCCGCTCAGAATCAGCAGGATATTGGAAGCTGAAAAATTAACGGATTTGAAGAGTCTCACGTTCAGAACCGGTTCCCGTTTCGTATTCAGGGCATAAAGGACATAAGCAGCCATCAGAACGACGCCGATGATAAGAGGAACATAGACTGCACTGGCGTTCAATCCTCCGTGTGAGGCAACCTGAGCAATGCCGTAAATCAGCAAGGAAAACGCGGGGGAAAGCAAAAGCATGCCGATCACATCAAGGGACTCTTTCTTTTCCGTAAGCTTGTCGGCTGGTATCCCCCACACGGCTAAGGCAATCGCCACAATGCAAATTGGAATATTAATCGAAAAAATAGCGCGCCAGTTCAGACTGTTGACAATAATTCCTCCCAGCACCGGACCCAGGATCGTAGAAAAGCTGGACCGTGCCGACGGCATTGTTCTGGGG
>NZ_AGAF01000008.1 GCF_000224515.1 Desulfosporosinus sp. OT
ATTGTTAATATTGGTCTAATACTAATACCATCCGTAGGGATATGGGGCATAGGCGTAAGGGTACGAGGATGGGTAATAGCGAGGTCTCGCAATAGTAGCCCCTAAACCTAAACCCAGAGCAAAGGGAAAAAATCCAAAACCAAACATGAGATCAACTCCTTTCATACGTTATACTCCATAATATGGAAAATACATATATCTAGTGCATGAAGAAATTGTTGATCTCTACTTTGGGCCAAATGCAAAAATCCTCGAAAACAAAAAACCTGCCGCTGGCATCGGCCCCTTAAACAACCCCCATATTGTCGCTCAAAAAGGAGTTTTCACAGTATTTCCTCATGACAAAGTGATTGTCCCGCTGAATCTTTTCCCGTATGCATCAAACTATCTCGTTGAGATCTGTGTTGCCGCTGAAAAAATTCCTGAAATCCTTATGGAACTTGAGCGTTATGACGTGACAAGATTCTCACTCTACCCGGATATCACTCAAGTTAAGGAGCAAATTAACTTGGAAGTCCAAGAGGAAGGCCAGTTGCCTTCGGTTACCCCCAGTTCGATTGTGAAAGTTCCAAAGTCACTGTAAATTTATCCAATTAACCACCTAATAACAATGCACCCCTTTGTTTCGCGAGGGGGTGCATTGCAATAATTTGTCATTAAGTAGGTTCCTAATTATTAACAAAAAGCATCCTGTCGTTATCCAGTGTGTTTTTGCTCTGCTGGGAAAACAACTCCATCAGGCGGGGAACAGTCATATCTGCCCGCTCTTGTCCTGAAATATCCAGAATTATTTTTCCGCGGTCCAGCATAATGGTTCGCGATCCAGTTTTAAGCGCGGACTGGATATTGTGGGTGATCATCATAGTGGTGATACTTTCCTGACTGACTATGTTTTTGGTGATCAGCATAATCTTTTCGGCAGATGCAGGATCTAAGGCTGCAGTATGTTCATCAAGCAATAAAAGCCGCGGAGTACTAATGGTAGCCATGAGCAGGGACAACGCCTGCCTCTGACCACCGGAAAGTAGACCAACTTTGGTTTTCATGCGGTTTTCGAGTCCCATGTTAAGTTGCGCGATTTTCTCGCGGAAAATTTGCACGTCTTTGTGATGCACACCGATACGCAGGACGTTTTTGCTTTTGCGGTTATAGGCCAGAGCTAGATTCTCCTCAATCGTCATGTCCGGGGCTGTACCTTTCACAGGATCTTGAAACAACCGGCCGATCATAGATGCCCGCTTATGCTCAGCCATGTAGGTGATGTCATCTCCCTGCAGCAGGATTTTGCCTCTATCCAGCCAAAAGGTGCCTCCAATAGCGTTAAACAGCGTGGACTTGCCAGCACCGTTGGAACCAATGATCGTGACAAATTCGCCTTTGGTAAGGGAGAGGTTTACATTATTCAGCGCTACATGTGCGTTAGGTGTGCCCTCTAAAAAGGTTTTGCTCGCGTGTATGATTTCAAGTATTTTACTGCACCCTCTTTCTCATGCCGCTCAACTGAATGCGCTTTTGAATTACGGGGATGGACAAAGCAATGACGACAATCACCGCTGAGACAACCCTGAGCATATAGGCGGGGAAAATGCTTGATTTAAGCGCTGCTGCAATGATAAAACGGTAAAGAAGGGAGCCGAATATAGCAGAGAACAGGCCTATTGTCAAGGATCGGCGGCCAAAAATAGCTTCGCCGATGATAGCAGAAGCCAGACCTACCACCATGATGCCGATACCTGAACTGATGTCGGCATAGCCCTGATATTGGGCAAGCACCGCACCGGACAACCCGATACAGGCGTTCGATATAGCTAAAGCTATGATTTTCATGGCATTTACATTGATAGAGGAAGCCCTGACCATATCCTCATTATTGCCGGTGGCGCGAATGCACAGGCCCAGATGGGTCTTGAAAAACCAGATTAGAATAACTGTGCACAAAAAGCAGTAGATGAGCGGTATTAGGGTTTTCAGCAGTTCCTTGTTGACAGTGAGCCAGGCCAATTGATTAAAAATACTGTCACTACCGATCAACGACAGGTTGGAGCGGCTGCCAAGAATATAGAGATTAATACTGTACAAGCTACTCATAGTCAGGATACCTGCCAGTATGGGATGAATCTCCATCTTGGTTTGTAGAAGACCAGTAACTGTTCCCGCTGCAGCTCCGGCCGCGATGGCAAGCAGAATGCCGAGAAATGGGTAACCCGCTACTGTCATGACGGCTGATACTGAAAGTCCCAGTGTAAAACTCCCGTCAGCGGTCAGATCGGGTATATTGAGTATTCGGAATGAAATATAGATTCCCAGCGCCAGCATACCGTAAATCAATCCGAGCTGAGCAGAGCCTATCATTAGAGTCATAAATCCTGCCTCCTGCGAGAAAAACGATCATTATTATTGGATAATCTTGGCGCTATTCAGCACGTCTTGTGGGACTGTCACTTTAATTGCCTCCGCGGTGGTCTTATTGATAACGGTTGTAAAATTAGACACTGTAATAGACGGAATCTTGGCCATGGGAGTACCCTTTAAGAACTTATACGCCATCTCTGCCGTCATGCCGCCGATGGTAGTGTCGTCAATACTGATTGTAGCAAACGCACCGGATTGAACCATGACTGCAGAGCTGCCGTACACCGGAATCTTAGCATTTTTGGCAATTTCAGCGACCTGTGGCATGGCGCTTTGCACCATGCTGTCATTAGGGATGAAAAAAGCATCCACTTTTCCCACCAGGGACTGAGCAGCCTGTTGCACTTCGGAAGAGGCGGTCACTACGGCTTCCTTATACTTTAACCCGTTTTGATCCATATACGCTTTAGCATTCTTAATAGTGGTGACGGAATTTATTTCGCCGGTATTGTAAATCAGACCGTAAGTTTTGCGGTCGGGTGTCAGCTTATCGGACAATTTGAACATCTCGCTGACGGGAATGGCATTAGAGGTGCCGGTGGCATTTTTATCCGGCACATTCATATTGGAGATGATAGCAGCTCCTACGGGGTTTGAAACTGAGATAAAAAATACGGGGATACCGCTATTCATATTAACAATGGCTTGTGACGCCGGAGTTCCAATCGTAACTATAAAGTCCTTTTTGGCGTCTACCATGGTCTGACAGATGGAATTAAGAGTAGCTGTGTCACCATTGGCATTTTTGTAGTCAAAAACCATTTTATCTTCCGAATAACCAAGCGAGCGCATTTTGTTGATGAAGCCCTCGCGCATGTCGGTAAAGGCGCCGTTGTCGGCAAGCTGGATGACACCTACTTGAGTCACGTGGGATGAAGCATCGCCATTTGAAGTTTTTTCTGTGCTGCAACCGACAGTAACCAGAAGCATCATAAAGACTAGTAAACTCGCAAATAATTTTTTCATTTTTTAATCCTTCCTCTCATAAAATTTTGATTGGCTTGATTTTTTAAGATGACACGCAGAGTTACCAAAAACAAATAAAATGGCCTGTCCTGATACGGATATCCGTAATCAAGGACAGACCATACGTCTGCGGTGCCACCTTGCTTGGTAATATAATACTACCCACTTTAAAGAGTGCCAACATACTCTTAGCCCGATAACGCTGGCCTTGCGTCGCGACATACTAAAAAGCCTAAGCTTTCGTTCCCTGCGCCCTCCGTAGTCCATTTGCCGTACCGCTTTCTGCCGGACTTACAGCCCCTCCGACTCTCTGAAAGTGCGCTTACGGTTTGATCTCTACATTATCGGTTTCCATTTCACGGTATCATGCCCTCAATAAATTGTCAAGATTTTAGTGAGAGACGTACATATTTTATCGTTATAGAGAATTTTAGATGAACGTATTACGATTAGAGGATTTTTATAGAAGACGTCGAAATCGATAAATTATTAGTTTTGACTATATTGTTAAGTAGAGATTCGGGAGGGCAAAACACCCTAAAAAGTGAGTGGTAAGAGATGATGCATTGTCAACTACGAAGTGGACAGGTTCTTAATATTCGTAAGGCAAAAGATGAAGATGCCTCAATTATTTTAGACTACATTAATAAGGTAGGAACAGAGACAGATAATCTAACGTTTGGTGAAGGTGAATTTGGTGTTTCCGAAGACGAAGAGGCGACGATTATTAAAACTATTACGAAATCAGATAATCAGCTCATGCTTTGCGCGTTCATAAATGGTAAGCTGGTAGGGCAATTGGTATTTAGAGGAGGCTTAAGACCACGCATAAGGCATGCAGGAGAGTTCGGGATTACGGTTTTAAAGGAGCATTGGGGTAAAGGAGTAGGTAATGAATTAATAACTTGCCTGATTACTTGGGCGAGAGAGTCGCACATAATTAAGAAGATCAATTTAAGGGTCCGCAGCGACCATCATAATGCGATTAATTTGTATAAGAAATTAGGTTTTGTCGTTGAAGGAACAAGTAGTCGGGAGTTCTTAATTAGCGGTCAGTATTTGGATTCCATCCATATGGGGCTAGAGATTGATTAAGTTAAGATATTATATGAAGTAATTAATCCGTGCTTTAGTGCCAGAGTTAATGTAATACTAAAAAGAGGTTTGATAGATGGAGATAAGATTAGAGATTCTTACAATAGACAGTTTGTTCCAACTTCAAATGTTGATGGAAAAATCGAATGATTATCTAACATTTCAAGATGAGGGACCAGTAAAACCGAGCGCAGCTCAAGATTTATTTAAGGCAAGCCCAGATGGAATTGAGGATAAGGACAAAGTTATACTGGGCGTATGCAATGTACAAGAGCAAATGGTAGGCGTATTTCATTTAATCAAAGGTTATCCTAATCCAAAAACATTAACTTTAGGCTTAATGCTACTTGAGCCTAACAGCCGTGGTAAAGGAATTGGAAAGAAGGCTTATGATGTTTTGGAAGAATGGGTTGTTAGTCAGCGATTTAATAAGATCCGTTTAGGAGTCTTATTTGGCAATGAAAAAGGTTTGATTTTTTGGAAAAAAATGGGATTTACTGAAACGGGAGAAGTTAAACAATATTTATCCAAAAAAGTTTTTGTACTGGAGAAACACATTGGGGCGTGAAAAATATGGTCATAAATTCATGATCTTTAAGCAATCAATGACGCCTAATCGTGGTGATAAAACGAGCGGACAATGCCTTGTACAAGGACAAGAGTATGGGAAGAAACTGGGTGAAGGCTGCCTGAAGGAAGTGCCATCCATTTGTTGGTATGGCAAAGTGTACCATACGATTTTTATAAATAAAAATATTTCGAATAGGACGTTCAAAACTATAGGAGTGATCCAAAATCCACAATATTTATTTCTCTTTTGAAAGATTCTATCGGCAAGTTAATTCTATTGATTCCTGATATCATTGTGTTAACAGTCTGAGAAATTTCGGTAATAAAGTTGTGTAGTCTGTGCCTTGTAAAATCCTGGTCATATATCAGTTTACTATTTAAGAGATTATTTAACTGATATTCCTTACTTGAAAAGTATTCATCAAATTTTTCTTCTATGATGGCTGGGCCAAAGATAGCTGCTTGGCGACATATATATAATCGGCACAGAGGAGGCAGGGCATCTTTTGGCAAGACACAACCAATGTCACAAACGAAGGGACATTGGTTTAGACCAGTCTTCATTTCTAACATGATTCCGTTATAACCCTTAATTATTTGACCGTTTTTCAATATTAACTCATAAATATCAGGGTAATAGAGATATAAAAAAGCTAAGTCGAAAAGACAAAATTCTGGCTCATAAGAACAGCAGCCAATTTTTTTATGTTCATTATTTCGGTAACATACTGAACATAGATTAGTGCAAATACTAGGACGCAAGGGGTCATTAATAATTGTAAACTCCGCTAACACTGCAGAATACCTCCTTTTACTGCCTAAAATTCTTTGTGTGTAGATCTATATCCTCTAATTATTTTACTGCATGCAAAATTTAAAATTAATAGCTAATGTTAATCGACGTCGGTATTAACTTCGAGTAGTAAAATGCTAAAAGGAATATGCTCGGATCGGAAAAAGGACTTCGAAGTTCATCTTCGGAGTCCTTTTTGCTCTAATTGGGCCTACAGGTACGTCCCCTTGCAGGTGCAAGGGCTTTGTACAGATTAGGGCAAGATCAGGTTGTGATGAGACGATACTTAATTTTGATGTAAGCATACAATGCTTAAGAATGTGCCTGTAATAGTTGACATATAAATTTATATTACATATAATAATCGTAGATGATCTATATAAATAAAGACCTTCAGGGGTGTGAAATGGAAAGAAAAATTAATTTAATAGGTTGTTTTTCTATGGATTGGATAAGGTACAGTGATTATGAATATGAGATTGACTCTGAAGGAAGTCTGTACGTTAAGCCCAAAGAAAATGCTAGTTTTTCAATGTATAATCCCTTTAACGTTGCCAATGATCTCTTAATTGATTTCCTGAAGATAGGTGAGGCAGCTAGAGTATATTTCAAAAACAAAGACCAAGCAGTCTATGAAGAATTAAAAAGATTGGTTTTTCTTTATGCAAAGAAATATGGGCTATTGGGATTAATCAGCGCTAGTACCTATAACTATAATGTTATTGGTGATGAAGATGTATTGCTTATGAAAAACAATTTTATTCAACAAACAGAAAGAAGTATTGATGTATTAACCTACATGAAATTATTTACTCCTTTTGCTGATAAAGACGATCTAAGTGTTATGGTTTATAAAAACAGTGTTGACTTGGTTAAAGGTGAGGATTCGCCTAAATTTTACGGTAAAAGGCCTCTGGTCATGGACTTGATTTTCTCAAAATTCTATGCTGAAAAGTTAGATTGGATTATTAACTTTGCTGGAATGCTTGCAGAGCATTTTAATCAACTTTTAGTTTATAGAGCTTCGGCCAATTATCTTACAGAACATGTGACGATTCTAGCAGATACATTTAAGGCCAATAAGATCGGATTTACCATTAATCAGCTAGACAAAACCACGATTTCATGGAACTTTGATTCATTAAAAACGACCATAGAAGTTATATATGCATTTGCTGTAACCGATGAGAACATTTTATTAAGCCGCTGTGAGCATTGTGGAGATTTTTATATTGCTTTGTCAAATAGGGAGAAATATTGTAATCCTGCTTGCCGAAACAGGGCAAATGTCCAAAAAAGCAGACAAAGAAAAAGCGAACTTGAAGCTCAGTAAAAGAAAGGATATAGAAAATGAGGATTTTGATTTTAAACGGTAATCCTAAAGCTGATTACGTAGAATTTGATTCATATATTGAGGACTTGAAGCAATCCTTAGAGTATAAGAGTCATAAGGTAAAGAATATTATGCTGCGTAACCTTCAATTACATGACTGTATTGGATGCTACACTTGCTGGCTAAAAACGCCAGGGGTTTGTTGCTTTAATGATGGAATAGAGGATATTTTAAAAGAATATCTTGCTGCGGACGTTGTAATATTATCTTCACCGATAATCATGTACTATGTTAGCGCCTTACTAAAGCGAGTTAATGATAGATTACTTCCACTTGGACACCCTTTTTTGGTCCTAAGAGATCATCGTATGTCCCATGTGCAGCGTTACAACCGTTACCCAAAAACAACATTGCTATTAGATAACCAGAAAGAATTTGATAGAGAAAGCTTTCAATTAATTGAATTGGTATATAAAAAATCGGTTCGGGGTTTGGCAAAAATTTGGAGTACCAAGCAAAATGTGGAGGAGATAACTGATGAAGTTGTCAATATTTAATGGGTCGCCTAAATTAGGTATCAATAACACAGGAATTTTGCTGGAGAGTTTTATTACTGGCTTTCAAGAAACACCTGATAATGAAGTTGAAATGATTCGTATGAACAATGAACAAAGCTATAAGGATGCGGCAATACGTTTTGAAGCGGCTGAGGCTGTCTTAATAGCTTTCCCGCTATATAGCTATGCGATGCCAGCTGGGGTAAAAACTTTTCTCGAACAATTAGAACCATTATTGGGAAAGTGTACGGGGAAGAAGGTGGGGTTCCTTGTTCAGTTTGGGTTTGTTGAAGCTATACATGCTCGAGGACTTGAAAAGTATTTAGAGCATTTAACCAAGGCCCTGGACTGTGATTATGAAGGAATAATTATCAAAGGCGGTTGTGATGGTATATCAAGAAACAAAAAAGGTGCTAAGAAGATACTGATGGGTGCATATGAAATAGGCAAAACCTATGGTATAGAAAAGGTTTTTAATAAAGAGCAATTAGATAAATATTCCGCGCCAGAAATACAAAAAAAACAAAATCCATTTGTGATGAAAATCCTGTTCAGACTAATAAATAAATTATACTGGGAGAAATCATTTAAGAAGAATGGTGTCACCTATGAAAGCAGCTTTGCCCGACCCTATGAGAATTAATTTGCAGGGACATCCACTTCTCAAAGTGGGTGTTCCTTATTCTGCTACGTATTCATAGAAATAATCATGTTCCCAGGCAGAAGCACTGAAATGAAAAAGAAATTAATTGAAAGAGTCTTTTTTTAATACATACTTATCTCGGCAATTGACGGAAGAGATATAAAGGGTGACTAAACCTGTGGCGTCTTTATTGGGTGCCCTAAGGTCTAACACCTCAAAACACTACTGGACATAAGTGATGATCAGGAAATTCAACAAGGTATAGAAACAAGAATAATATTCATGATACCAATACCACCAACCAGCAAAGCAATCCCTGCCAAAGCACCGAAAACCGATGTGATAATGGTAAGGATTGAACTGAACTGCTCCATCATCTGTTCATTGGTCTGAGCCTGATATCCTTTCTTCACCGCATGCCGCATCTCTAGAATACTAACGCTCTGAACTGTATCAGCTTTTAATTGATCGTCTTTCTTTACACGTAACTCTGTTACTGAACGTACATGGGAAATTGGACTGCGGATGGCTATTGGAGCGCAGCGCAGTGACATTCTGATTCAGTTCCTCGTGAAATCGGCTACCATTGCCGCACTGGGGGGTGGTATAGGCAGTTTGTTGGGTATTGGTATAGGAGCAGTTATTTCTTGGATATTGAAAATGCCCATCGTTATATCATTTGGAACGATTCTGTTTGCCTTTTGTTTTTCTTCGGGTATTGGTATTATATTTGGTCTTTACCCGGCCAACCGAGCCGCTAAACTCGATCCCATCGATGCCCTGCGCTACGAATAATAATATCAATTGCTTGAATAATACATCCTAATGATGATCCAAGCATGAGCCCCTTCTTAAGAGTATGCTTTCTGCCAGTTTTTACGATACATAAAGAAAAGTTGTAGCTCCGGTAAAACTTATCATAAGACTTAATATTTGTCCTAATATTGCTTCCTTCAAGAGAAGTAGCCGCCCTTTTTAAACCAACAAAAATTCCTAATGAGCTTTCACGATACGATCGTTTGGATATTTTTTTGTCATCAAAGGAGCTTGGAGGTTTTTCCTTAAAACAAGTATGGGAGTCTAAATCAGTTAAATACTGATATAGACCCCCATACTTGTTTAGAAAGCTGTATTAGATAATTTCTCGCTTACTTGAACCGAGAAATTGCCTTCTCGATTGAATCTTTCAGCTCATTCCACGATTTTTCGGTTCCCTCTTTTACATCTTCCCAGCTGTGTTCACTGTTTTCTTTGAGCTGTTCGTATTTAACCATGAACTCATCTCTTTTTCTTTCCAGGTTATCCATTTGATTAAGGTACTCTAATTTCAAATCTGCCTTGGCTAAAGCAATCTCAGCTTTCATCTGACCTAATTTGGCATTATATTGTTTTAGGTTAGCCTCAATCTTGTCCATATAGACTTTGCGTTTTTCCACTTTAATTCCTCCCTTTCTATTTATCCAAATCAAGGGTCATTACGCAATATCCCACTACCAAATCTCGCAATATGTTTTACCTACTAAAAATCATACCATTTCTAGCATACTTCAACAAGACATACCTTTGTTGATCCTAATAATTATTTAGCTGTGTTAGAAACTAAGTGAACTCTTACAGAGCTCTCCTGCCGAAGTGGTTGGAGGGCTTTGTTTATGAGTAATTCACAACTTGAAGGCGATCTTTGTGAACGAGTTCACTGGCGGACCTTTATTGTTAAGAAATTCTTAATAAATATGACCATATAGCTGTAAGATTTGGTTGATATTATAGCCTGGAAAGAAAACGTAAAGGGTGTGATATAATTTGTTCTACTTAATAAATGGGAGGGATACGTCATAAAGATACTAGTCTGCGATGACGATCAAGAAATATTAGAAGCTATAAAGATCTATTTAACAAATGAAGGCTATGATGTATTTAAAGCTTCCAATGGATTAGAAGCCTTGCAAATAGTCGATGAAAATGACATTCAGCTTATTATTATGGATGTTATGATGCCGCAAATGGATGGCTTAAAAGCCACTATCAAGATTCGAGAAGATAAAAATATTCCGGTTATCATGCTGTCAGCCAAATCAGAGGATACTGATAAAATAATGGGATTAAATATGGGCGCTGATGACTATATAACCAAGCCTTTTAACCCTCTGGAATTAATCGCCAGGGTAAAGTCCCAGCTGAGAAGATATACCAGCCTAGGTAGTCAAGAAACCAAAAGCTATGTCTATAAAAGCGGCGGACTAGTCATAGATGATGAGAGTAAGCAAGTAATTGTTGATGGCGAGGAAGTGAAACTTACTCCGGTACAATATAAAATATTAAAGCTCTTGACAGCTAACGCGAGCAAGGTATTTTCAATCGATGAGATATATGAACGAGTATGGAAAGAAACTGCCTTTAGTGCGGAAAATACGGTAGCAGTCCATATCAGAAGGATACGAGAAAAGATTGAAATAAACCCGAAGGATCCGAAATACTTGAAGGTGGTATGGGGAATTGGATATAAAGTGGAAAAGATATAGCTATTCACTGACGGCAAAGTTAGTCGCTTTTGTCATTGCAATAGTATGCATCACTAGTGCTATAACCATATTTATAAATGTTGTGGGCTTGCACAATAGTGATTTCGGAATTGCTTTTGAAGACAGCTATTTTCTGGGTAAAGATTATATGACTGACAGCAGTGATGTGATTCAGAGTTTAAAAGCGATAACCGAGAAATATAAAAGCGAGGAAAATATCCTGAACGGCGGATCAATCAATGCAGATGTTTTGGAAAGTCAAGAACAAGAATTATATTATAGAGATTTTGAGTATAGTTCAAAGAGCTATAATCCAAATTTAACCACTGAAGAGAATTATAAGGTGTTCAAGGAAGTTTATGCTGATAAGATTTCCAAAGTAAAGGATCAATTAATTCAGGAGGACCTCCGCGAATATAGAGAATCCTTACAAAGATTAGCTGAATATAAAGGTCTCGTCTATTATGCTAAAAGTGGTACCAATGAAATTTCTAAAACGCCTAATAAAGCTAAAGACTATTTTAAATCATTTCCGTCCTATATGATATCGGATAGCTCTGAACAGAAGGTGTTTCCAGAAGAAGTTAAAGACAATTTTCATGCGAACGACCTCAATCAATTAGGACCACAGGACGTTATGTATGTGGCCTTTACAGATGAGTTTTTAAACCCCAGAATTGCAACATGGAATGCCAACAAGTTATTGGTTAGAAACTATTTATATCAAATGGCAGGTTTTACTTTAGCACTAGCAGTAGCTTTTATATATATATTATTAGTTATAGGCAGAAAACCAGAGGAGCAGCAAGGTGTCCCTTTAAACTCTATTGATAGGATCTATAATGATATCAAGATCGTGATTGGCATTGTACTTATCACAATATGGCTTGGGACTATAATTAAATTGGACCGTGCTAGGATCTATGAACTTATATTTCCGATTACTCTGTTGACAGCTACCTCGGTACTTACACTGGTTCTATCTATTGTCAAGCATTTAAAATACAGAACCCTGATAAAACATTCCTTAGTCTATAGCATCTTCAACAAACTTTTTGATTTTGTCAAAGAAATCTATAATAGCGGTAGTGTAGCTGTAAAAGTGGTTTTATTAGCACTAGGCTATCCTGTAATAGTCGCTTTAACTTTCTTCATGTTCCCCATAACTTTAGGCGCAGCGGCATGGCTAGCGCTCAAGAAAGTGAAGGACTTAAATGCCATAAAAGCAGGTGTCAAGCAAGTAAAAGAAGGGGATACCCACTTCACAATAAATGTTTCTGGGGATGGAGAATTTGCCAGACTGGCTGCTGATATAAACTCTATAACTGAAGGTTTGAATAAAGCCGTTGACAATGAGATCAAAAGTGAACGTTTAAAGAGTGAATTAATTACGAATGTATCGCACGATATTAGGACGCCCCTAACCTCCATTATTACCTACGTTGATTTATTGAAATATGAAAAAGACCAGACCAAGGCCTCAGAATATATAGAAATAATCGAACAGAAATCTCAACGGTTAAAAGTACTCACCGAGGATTTATTTGAAGCAACTAAGGCTGCTAGCGGCAACATTCCTGTGAACTTTGAAACGATTGATTTGGTATCGTTAATCACTCAGGGCTTGGGCGAATTTGATGATAAGATCCAAGCATGTGCTTTAGATTTTAAAATTAGCTCTCGCGAAAAAGAGTTTATTTACGCAGACGGGAAATTATTATGGAGAGCTATTGAGAATCTGTTATTAAACATCTTTAAATATGCCCTGGCAGGTTCAAGGGTATATATCAATATTATTGATTCAGGATCTGTGGTAATTCTGACGATTAAAAACATCTCTGCCTATGAACTAAATATATCTGCTGACGAGCTCATGGAACGTTTTAAGAGAGGAGATGAATCGCGCAGCAGTCAGGGCAGCGGTTTAGGTTTATCCATTGCCAAGAGTCTCATAGAAATTCAGAAAGGATGTTTTAATATTGAAATAGATGGGGATTTATTCAAGGCGATAATCCAGATGAACAAAGCAGAGTAGTAAATTGCTAGAGGAGAATAGCAATTTACTAGATCTGAGAAGCCACATGCTTCGCTAGAAATAGACATTTAGAAGATATTCTAAATGTCTATTGTCTTTTTGCCTCAGATGTACTACAATTTCATTTAGAAGATCATCTAAATGAAAGGAGGGGGAGCATGGGGTTTCATGAATCACTCAAAGCGATGTCAGACAAAACTCGAAGAGAAATCCTTAATCTGCTCAAAAATGGTGATATGACTGCGGGAGATATTGCCGCCAGCTTTTCTATGACTCAAGCGACGGTATCCCACCACCTTTCCGTTTTAAAAGATGGTGGACTTGTATCGGATCGACGAGAGGGTAAGTACATTTTCTATGAGCTGAATACATCAGTGATTGAGGAAATTATGGCCTGGTTAATTGATTTGAGAGGGGTTGATCAAAATGAAAAATGAAAAGATGCTGTTGAGATTAATGTGGGCAATTGCCATGCTTCCGGTGATTGTTACGGTTTTTGTGTTTGATAGGCTACCAGAGCAAATACCAATGCACTGGAATATATATGGTCAGGTTAATGCTTGGCACCCCAAATTTCCATGGATTTTTTTGATGCCGGTAATTGGAATTTTAATCACTATCATGGCAACTGTTTTGCCCAGAATTGATCCCAAAAAAGAAAACTATGAACGATTTAAACCACAATACTTTATCATAAGACTAATTTTAGTTGTGTTTTTTGCAATCATGCATATGGTGATTATCTCGATAAGTTTGGGAGCTACTTTTATCAAAGTGGATACAATCATTAAATTAATGGTAGGTATTCTTTTTATCGTTCTCGGAAACTTGATGCCGAAATTTAAACAGAACTATTTTGTAGGTATTAAAACCCCCTGGACTCTTGCCAATGAGGTAGTATGGGCAAAGTCTCACCGCCATGGTGGATTCGTATGGTTTATTACGGGTTTTGTGCTGAGTGTTCTGGCATTTCTGCCGGGCAAAGGAAGTGCAATTGCCTATTTTGTTTTAATACTCCTTGCTTCAATCGAGCCTATTTTATATTCTTGGATTCAGTTTAGGAAACAAAAATTGGGATGAAATTCCCCAACTTGACTACAACCGCGGCTGGAAGCGTGACCTGAAAAGACAACGTTTTTATGTATGTCGATTTGGAGGTATTTAACAACTTATGGAGAACTCTTAAGAAATTGACTGAATATTAATTCTAAAGGAGTGACAATGTAATGGTTAAAATAACAGAACTTGCAGCCCAAAAAGTTAAAGAAATACAAAAAGTTAAGAACAAAGAAAACGCATTTCTTCGGATTTATCTTGTGAGTGAAGGCTGTGGTATTCCGAATTTCGGCTTGACTCTTGAGGAATCTAAAACTGATGACGATATTGTTGATGAAGAATATGGCATTTCTATACTCACAGATATAGAACTGGCTGCTACTTTAGAGGGCACCATTGTTGACTATATCGAATGCAAGACCGGCGGAGGTTTTGAAATACGCAAGCCAAAGATGGACCATGCCGAAGGTTGTGGTGGAACTTGCGGAAGTTGCAGTGGTAGTTGCTAATATGATAGGAGAGAACATTGCCACAACAAATGCCCTGCAAGACAAAATGAGCAGACAGACTTGACCTGAATGAAATTAACTAATGATGGGGCATTTATAAGATGGACTTGAAATGTCAGATCGTTTCTTTTGAACGGTCTGGTATTTTTTTCTTTTTATAGGAATACTTCTGTAATATTGGGAGGAATTGTTGTATAGATGTAGAATTTTAGTTTAAAAGTTTTCAAATAAAAGAGCATCTCAATTTTTACCGATGATGTGAACTAGACGGCCGAAATGGGTGGTCGTTTTTACGATTATTGATTAACATAAAGTGCAAATTTGAAGTTAGAAGGGGGTAGAATGATGCCATTTGGCTACATGGGAAAAATACTTTGGGTAGGCCTAACGACGGGAAGCATACAGGAAGAGGAAATACAAGATAACCTTTATAAGAAATTTTTGACAGGTTATGGCTTAGGAGCAAAGATAATATTTGACAGACTCCAGCCTGGGGTAGATCCGTTGAATCCAGAAAATATATTCGGTATGATGAGCGGCCTCTTAACAGGCTCTGGTGCATTTTTCTCAGGACGCTGGATGATTATGGGGAAAAGTCCGTTAACAAATACTTGGGGCGACGCTAATTGTGGAGGATATTTTGCTCCAGCAATTAAGTCTGCTGGATATGACGGTATATTTTTTGTGGGTAAAAGTAAAAAACCTGTTTACTTACTGATCGATGGTGATAAGAAATCGCTCATAGATGCCACCGATTTATGGGGAAAGGATTCCAATGATACGATTGATTGCTTAACAAACAGGTATGGCGCTCACTTTAAAACAGCTTGCATCGGACCGGGCGGTGAAAAAATGTCAAGGATTTCCGGGGTTGTAACTGATAAAGGAAGGCTGGCGGCAAGAAGCGGATTAGGTGCTATAATGGGCTCTAAAAACTTGAAAGCAGTATGCCTTGGTGGTAACAAGAACGTCAATATCTTTGACCAACAGACCATATCAAAATTGGTCGAGGATTTTGCCCAGCAGTTCTATATCTATAGACATCCATTGAAAGATAAAATCTTAAATGAAGCGACAAATATGCCAATATTATCGGGCGCTATACGGTTTTTAAGTGAACATGAAATGATGCCATCCATAAGTGGAGAAATAGAAAAATACGCTATGAAGACATGGGGAACATCCGGCACAGTAGCCTATTCTGCCAACACTGGTGATTCGCCGGTTAAAAATTGGAAAGGTGTCGGTTATATCGATTTTCCAGGTAGGTTAACCCAAGAAATTTCCAATGATTCGGTAACTAAATACGAAACAGACAAGTATGGATGTTACAATTGTCCACTTTGTTGTGGTGGGAAAGTAGCTGTTAAGGAAGGATCCTATCCTATTTCAGAAACTCATAAGCCCGAGTACGAGACGATTTGTGGTTTTGGGACCATGCTGCTTTGCAATGATATGCCCAGTATAATCAAAATTAATGACCTGTTGAACCGTGCTGGTATTGATACAATCAGCTGTGCGGATACTGTTGCTTGGGCTTTTGAAGCCTATGAAAACAAGGTAATCAACTCCACCGATACGGAGGGTTTGGAGTTAACTTGGGGTAATGAAGAAGCGGTAGTAAAACTGGTAGGAAAAATTGCCAACGGGGAAGGAATTGGAAAATATCTTATGAACGGTGTTAAATTAGCATCCGAACATTTTGGAAAAGGCTCAGAAGCATATGCTATGCATGTGAGAGGACAAGAATTACCGATGCATGACCCACGCAATCCCGATGGTACGAGTCTAGGGGTTGGATATGAAGCAGAGCCAACACCAGGTAGACATACTAGTACTCTGGACTGTTGCAGTTTATATAGACAAGCACCGAGTAAGAAGTTAACAGACAAGAACCTTCATCCTATGAAGAATAAGTGCACGGATGCAGCTCCGGGTGATAGTTTAAGGGATGCCAGCTGCTTTATGGATCTTATCAACGGTTTTGGACTTTGTGCTTTTGCTTTTGACGAAGGAGTTACACCACCTATTATTGAATGGGCTAATGCTATGACAGGATGGAACCTAAGTTTTGAAGAATACTTGCACATAGCACGAAGAATAAAAACTCTTCGCCATTCATTCAATATTCGAGAAGGCCTAAACCCTATGGAATTTAAGATGCCAGATAGGGCAAGGGGCATCCCGCCTTTAGAGAAAGGTCCCAACGCAAAGATTGAAAATGATTTTGATAAAGGAAAGATAAACTATTTTAACGCCATGGGATATGACTTAAACACTGGCAAACCGCTTGTTGAAACACTTGATATGCTGGATTTACCTGAGGTTAAGAAAGCCTTGTACAAGTAATACATATTTGCCTAGACAGATACTCTATACCAAATTAGTACCTGGAGGTGTGTATGTTTCCACAAATTCTAATAGTAATAGTCTTTATCATAGATTTTATCATTAACTTGTATGCCGATAGAAAGAGAAAAGAAACACTTAAAGTGCTGACCAAACCCCTGTTAGTGCCCTTAATTATTCTTTTCTATTTGACAAGTGCAGAGGATATTAACTGGTTTATTGTAACTGCTTTATTTTTCGGTTTTCTTGGTGACGTCTCATTGTTATGGGGATCAAAAAGAATATTCTTTGCAATTGGTTTGTTCTCATTTCTTGTTGGTCATCTGCTTTACATCCTGGCTTTTCTACAGTCAATACCACATTTTGAAGTTATTCCAATCTGGTTCTTAATATTTTTAATCCCATATATTCTATATGGCTGTGCACTTCTGAGAATACTTAGGCCAAACCTGAACAAAATGATAGTTCCGGTTTCTATTTATATGAGTATCATCCTGATGATGAGTTTCACCAGTTTATGCTGTATTTGGAACGGGTTTACACTACAATTCATATTACCATTCATAGGTTCCTTATTATTCATAGTCTCTGATACAGTACTTGCATATAATAACTTCAATGCACCTTTAAAAAATTACGAGACACTTATCATGGGTACTTATATTTTCGCACAGGTTTTAATTGTTGCTGGCTTTTTATATTAATAACTGAAGTCAAAATTTACTAAACATTTTTTTACATTTGCGTGATTGATTGTTTAAAGTACGGTTATATTCGGTAGTGGTCGTCAATTAATAAATGGGAAGAAACTGCATAATCACTGCCTGAAGTAAGCGATAATGGATCATGGTTCGAAGGTTCCTACATGAATATTTATATAAAAGTCATTTGCTTTATAGACAAAGCAAATGGCTTTTTGTGTTAAAAAATATAATAATAATCAACTTAAGAATCAGATCAAATGGATTGATAGATCTTGTAATAGCAAATTGAGAAATGGAAATAGTAGATATAGAAGGGAGTTTTTAGCGTGCTGAAACTGTTTAAGTTTTTAAAACCATACTCAGCAATGATAGCAGGTGCTTTAGTTTTAATATTTTTACAAACGCTGGGAGATCTTTATCTTCCTACATTGATGTCAGATATTATAAATGACGGGGTTATGCAAGGCGACACCAGTAAGATTCTAAACATTGGAGGATTTATGCTCTTAGTTGCTGGTGGAGGGGCGCTGTGTTCCATTTTAGCCAGTTACTTGTCATCGAGATCCGCTGTGGGCTTAGGTACAATTTTACGAAGTAAGGTATTTGGGATCGTTGAAAGCTATTCACTGCACGAATTTGATAAATTAGGTACTTCAACACTAATAACCAGAACAACTAATGACATCAACCAGGTTCAAATGGTGGCTGTGATGATCTTACGAATGATGGTTAGTGCCCCGATGATGGCAATTGGAGGTATCGTTATGGCCTTACAGGAAGACAGAGAGCTGACATGGGTGCTTGCGGTTGCCATACCTATTCTGGCTGCTGTTATTGCCTTAATTGCCTCAAGGATGATCCCACTCTTTCGATTAGTTCAAGTTAAAATTGATAAAATGAACCTTGTACTCCGCGAAAAGCTCACAGGGATTCGAGTCATTCGTGCTTTTAATACCGTGGAACTGGAATTGAATCGCTTTGATAAGGCTAATGTTGACCTGACAGATAATTATATTAAAGTCAATAAGATCATGGCATTTATGATGCCCTCCATTATGCTGGTTATGAACTTTACTTCCTTGGCTGTGCTCTGGTTTGGTGGAATCCGCATAAGTAATGGCGACATGGATCTGGGGGCACTTGCAGCATTCACCCAATATGCTATGCAGATTATGTTTTCGATGCTGATGTTATCATTGATGTTTATTATGGTCCCTCGCGCCCAAGCCGCTGCAGTAAGAATTAATGAGGTCCTAGATACTATCCCTGAAATTACCGATCCAGATGAAACAAAGGACGTCTTTACTGAGAAAGGTAACTTAGAATTCAAGGATGTAACCTTTTCTTATCATGGAGCTGAAGAACCTGCCTTACGTAACATATCCTTTTTGGCTCGGCCAGGGAAAGTAACAGCAATTATTGGTAGTACCGGTTCCGGCAAATCAACTTTGATCAATTTAATTCCAAGATTTTATGATGTGGACGGTGGGAGTATCTTGATTGATGGCGTCGATGTGCGGGAGATGTCACAGGAAACCTTACGCTCTAAAATTGGTTTTGTACCGCAAAAAGCGCAGCTATTTTCCGGAACGATTAGTGAGAATATTAGATTTGGCAACGACCAGGTCACAGATGAAGAAATCAAGCATGCCGCGGAAATTGCTCAAGCAAGTGAATTTATCGCTAATTTTGAAGGCGGTTTTGAACACCAAATAACTCAAGGTGGTACCAATGTATCGGGTGGACAGAAACAACGTCTCTCCATTGCCCGGGCCTTGGCCAGAAAACCCGAAGTATATATCTTTGATGACAGTTTCTCTGCTCTGGATTTCAAAACAGATGCCCGACTAAGAGCAGCTCTAAAAAAGGAAATTGCAGTAGCAACGGTTATTATTGTTGCCCAACGAGTAGGTACAGTGATGGATGCCGACAATATTATTGTTTTGGATAAAGGACAGCTTTCTGGAACGGGAACTCATAAGGAACTATTAGCCACCAGCGAGGTATATCGTGAGATTGTAGCATCGCAGTTGTTGGAGGAGGAAATTGCATGAGTGAGCAAGATAGGCCACAAAAACCTGCTCCAAGACCTGCGGGTGGAGGATTTGGCGGTGGCTTTGGCGCACCTGTCCAAAAAGCTAAGAACTTTAAAGTAAGTTTAAAAAGGCTCTTAAGATATTTAAGTCCCCATAAAATTAACCTAATAGTTGTCGTTGTATTTGCAATTGCCAGTACGATCTTTACCATAGTTGCGCCTAAAGTGGCCGGCAAGGCAATGAATAAGCTACAGGATGGCTATATGGCTAAGATGATGATTCAACAAATGTCAGAAGCACAAACTAAGGCTGTTCAGCAAATCAACGTGCAAATGAGGCAAAAGCAAACTCCAGGAGTAGGGTTAAGTCAACAGGTACCTACAGACCCAGATGCTCTTAAAGCCGTGCAAGAGTTCATGCAGCTGCCTATGCTAAGTACGGTGACAGACCCTAACCAAAAGGCTGACATAGTCCAGAAAATAATGGACTTAGGTAAGAAAATGCCGGGTAATGCCCAAACTGGAGAAGAGAATGTGAAACTGACCCAGGATCAAATTAATGGGGTAATTCGGGCTATTCGCGAAACCAATGGAGAGTATGATTTTCATTACATTGGGATGATTGTCCTAATTCTCTTTGGAATGTATGTTATCAGCGCCCTATTTAGTTTAATTATGGGCCTAGTGATGTCGGGGGTAGCACAGAAAACTGTACGGGATATGCGCCGGCAGATTGATTTAAAACTGAACAAATTGCCCCTAAAATATTTTGATAAACATCCCCATGGCGATATATTAAGCCGGGTCACCAATGATATTGATACTATCGCAACCACTTTGCAACAAAGCATCACCCAAGTCATTACCTCATTAATCACTATTATTGGCTACATTATTATGATGTTAACCATTAGCCCTGTACTCACTCTCATAGTCATTGTAACATTACCGTTATATATTATTTCAACTGCCACAATCGCCAAGAAATCGCAGAAATATTTCGCAGCCCAGCAGAAAGAGTTGGGTCAACTCAGCGGTCATGTAGAAGAGATGTATACTGGGCATAAAATCGTAAAGGTCTTTGGCCGAGAGAAAGATTCCATTGAAATATTTGAATCAATTAATGACAGGCTGAACACAGCTGGCTGGAAAGCTCAATTTATTTCTGGTATTATGTACCCACTTATGAATTTCATTAGCAATCTAGGTTATGTAGGAATCAGTATTGTGGGTGGAATCTGGATTATTCGGAACCTTCTTGGGTTAGGTGATATTTTAGCCTTTATTCAATATTCAAGGTCTTTTACGATGCCCATTGCGCAAACTGCCAATATTGCTAACATCATTCAGTCTACTGTAGCTTGTGCGGAACGAGTTTTCGAGATTCTTGACGAAGAGGAAGAGGTACCTGAAAAGTCCGATGCCCAAGTCATCGAATTCTCGAAAGGTCGGGTTTGTTTTGAACACGTCGATTTCCGTTATGAAGAGGATGTACCGTTGATTGAAGATATGAACCTTAATGTAGAGCCGGGGCACACCGTAGCCATTGTAGGTCCGACCGGGGCGGGTAAAACCACCCTAGTAAACCTTCTGATGCGATTCTACGAAATCAATGCAGGCATAATAAGGATTGACGGGGTAGACATAAGAGATATAAAACGCAGCGAACTGAGGCAAATGTTTGGCATGGTATTGCAGGACACTTGGTTGTTTAATGGAACCATTAAAGATAATATAGCCTATGGTAAACAAGGAGCAACGATGGATGAAATAGTACAGGCAGCAAAGGCAGCCCATGCAGATCATTTTATCAGAACGTTGCCTGATGGCTACAATACAGTGCTCAACGAAGAGGGAACAAATATTTCTCAGGGGCAAAAACAATTGCTTACCATAGCCCGAGCTATTCTGGCCGACCCGATTATTCTGATTCTTGACGAAGCTACCAGTAGTGTTGATACAAGAACAGAGGTCCTAATTCAAAAGGCTATGGCCAATTTAATGCAAGACAGAACTAATTTTGTCATTGCCCACAGGTTGTCTACTATCCGCGAATCAGAACTTATCTTGGTGATGAATAAAGGAAGAATTATTGAAATGGGGAATCATCAAGATCTGCTCGCTAAGGCTGGCTTCTATGCAGATCTCTATTATAGTCAATTTTCTGATCAAGACTCAGAAGCGGAAGTTGGATAAAACTATTTACACCGCTGGCATAGAAATGAAAAATATCAGGAGCAGACTCATCATGGATAGACATATGATGGTTCTGCTCCTAAAGGTTTAAAGTGATATGCATCTTATTTAGTGAATTACACTCCGTTTGAGAGATAAATTATCGATAAAACTTAGCGTTATTCCTCAGTAATTCTCAAATTCCTTAGCCTTTCAACATTATTTCGAGCACAAGTGCTTGTAATGATTTAGACTAATAGCCTAAAACCCTTCGTTCATCAGCCTTTTCTGCATTTTTTGCGAGCTACCGAATTTATTACGATTTCGACATAGGACATATCGTATAATGACAAAACCGGCGTGGCAATATACTACAAAAATTTGATCCGGAATACTGTTAAGGCGGGATGTTTGCTGAATGAGTAAAGAAGTTAAAATTATTATCGCGGATGATAACCGTAATTTTTGTCAATTATTACAGAATTATCTTCAAGGCCAGGTAGATCTTAACATAGTTGGTGTGGCCAACAACGGTTTAGAAGCCTGGGAGTCTATTCAAACCCAGCAACCAGATTTGATTATTCTAGACTTGGTGATGCCTCATTTAGACGGTTTAGGTGTATTAGAACGCATTAATTCCCAAACTACCATGACGCGACCTAAAATTATCATGCAAACGGCTTTTGGTCAGGAATTCCTAACGCATCAAGCGATGATGCTTGGTGTTGACTACTTTATTTTAAAACCATTTGACATGGATATTTTGTGTAACCGTATTCGCTCTTTGGTTCAGAATATCCCGTCAGATCAACCGTCTCAGTTTTCCGCTCCTGCTTCTCCAATCGTGACAACAGTAAGGAGCGATCATAATTTGGTCTCCGAGGTGACTGCGATCATGCATCAAATAGGGATTCCTGCTCATGTCAAAGGATACCAATATATTCGAGACGCCATTTCGATGGTCGTAGAAGATGTCTCATTGTTAGGCGCGGTAACCAAGGAACTCTATCCAGGTATTGCGAAGAAATATCAAACGGCACCCAGTAGGGTAGAACGGGGAATACGGCACGCGATAGAGTTAGCATGGGAGCGTGGACAAACAGATACCTTAAAAAGGATTTTTGGCTATTCAATGAATATTGAGCGCCAGAAGCCAACAAACTCTGAATTTATTGCCCTACTTGCTGATAAATTTAGGGTAATGAGTAATGTTAGCTAAGCTTTCCGAGCAATTTTATGCAATCATGTGAATTACCTATTGAAAGGATGGAGGCGGATAATTCACGCAATTTTAAAGGAGTGCTTTAGGATGCCAAATCTATTAAATACTGCTCTCAATTTTATGGGCTTTCTTGATATAGATGAAGAAGATAGTTTTGAAACAGAAACTACGTCTAGAAAAAACAATAAGAAAATCGTTTCCTTGCCCCCTAAAACGTTACAACCAACAATAGTACATATTACGCCTAATGCCTTTGATGATGTAATGGAGATCGCCAAAAGGCTGCGGGACAAAATGATTGTGACGATTAATCTGGAATTGGTGGACGTGAAACTTAGTAAGCGGATCATCGATTTTGTTAGTGGTACGGTTTATGCGTTAGATGGAGGGATTATGAAATTGGCCGATAACGTGTATTTGGTTGCTGGCCACGGAGTGACATTGCAAGAGGGAGATTCCTCAAATCTTCTGTGGAAAAGAACCTAAATAAATAGCAAGGCCCTGGTGTTACACCGGGGCTAATTCTAGCAATTTTTGGTTATTTAAGTTAACGCATTTCCCACTGGGTTATGGGAATAATGCCTCCTGAGCCTGAACTCTGGACACTTTTGGACTAAAAAATCAGCTCTCTTTTCAAAGAGCTGATGAGTGTGAGGGAGACGCTTAAAACGCTATATCGCTAAATCGACATGTTGAACAGTTCCCGCAGTACCGTCCTCTCTAAGGAAAATACCAGTTTTTTGCACTTGGGCATCCATCTGGTTGTTGGTATCTTTTAGGGCAAAACTTGTATTGACGTTTCCTAAATAAATTGCTCCTATTCCTTTTTCACCCAGTGCAAATAATTGGTCGTTGCCCTCAGCGTCTTTTGTCCAAATTCGTAGTTTTTCATAGATAGAATCGTTTTCATCAATCCAACCATTTTTGTCCGTGTCATAATTTGCAAGATCTGAGAAGCCGTTTCCACTATTAGGTCCAAAGAGTTCTTTTCCATCGTTAATGATGCCATCATTATTGAGGTCTAAGGATAGGAATCCACTGCCGGGACCAGCAAAGGAAATTTGATCTAATGTACCATTGGCGTCAATGTCAAATTGATATTTTTCCTGGGTAACGGATGCACTTGAGGCGCTGTAATTGACAACCAGGGGATCGACTTTTAATATATCGGTATTCATATTGATCTCATTCTTCGTAATGAATTCTCTGCTAAGGTTTAATTGAAGGTCTACATTAATATCTCGGCCATCTTCTGTTTTAATGGCTGCCTGTGCACTAAAAGAGGTACTTTCAGATTCGGTATGGGTGATACTTTTGTTAAAAACAAATCTCCATCCAACGCTTTGAGGCTGTTGTAATCGATGAATGTCGGCAATATTTATTAGGTGTTTAATGTTGAGATTGATGTTCGGATTATTGATTTCATTTTTTTCTGGAATAAAGAGCTTAATCTTTTTACCGGTTAGACGCTTAATGATGTTTTCAATGAGCTCAATCTTTCTTTTATCCGACTCGCTTAGCTGCGCAATCGAATCCTCTTGATAATTGAGTTTGCCGACACTGCCATTCTGAGACAAAGACATTTGAAGAGACTTCGCTTGGTCAGATATTTCAAACGTATCGATCTCCAACTTTGAAAAGCTAATTTGGTTAACATCCGTGTTTCCCTTATCAACTCTTAACTTAAATGATTCCAAACTTACAGTTGCTTCGGTAAAGCTATACTGACTGGTCATTGCTACATCGGCACTTGCAATTTTCATTAATCTCACCTCCATGTGTTATGAATGAAATTGGTCGTTATTCAAAATCCATCCATATTTAATATCGGCATAAATATTGAAGTAGATAATAGGCAAATTGAAAATTCAAATAAAAGATTGCCTTTTTATGTAGCCTCGAATTGCTAGTTAAGTACAATTTTGTACGTTCGCACACACTGAGAAGAAATAGACATTTAGAAAATCTTCTAAACGTCTATCTGTTTTTTGCCCAAGATGAACTACTATTTGCTTCACGGCAATTCGAATAAAAGGAATTAAAAAGGAAAATATCCTTTGCGTTCCAATGGATAAGAGGGCTTCCTG
This sequence comes from Desulfosporosinus sp. OT, assembly GCF_000224515.1. Classification (GTDB taxonomy): domain Bacteria; phylum Bacillota; class Desulfitobacteriia; order Desulfitobacteriales; family Desulfitobacteriaceae; genus Desulfosporosinus. The sequence goes on from NZ_AGAF01000008.1 coordinate 25,064, forward strand.
CGGGCTCTGGTGCAGATCAATGTGTGTCTTGTGGAATCTGTACAGGAAATTACCCACAGAGTTTAGAAATTCCAGAGCTATTAAAAAATGTGCATGAAGAATTCATGAACACTACTTACCCAACACAAAAATAATATGAACCATTTAATATATCTGGAGGAAAATGTGACTGCCGAGTCCGTACAGTTTGATGTTGCGCAGATAAAGTTTGATGACGCTACAAGCTTGGCCGTATTAAGTATAAGAAATCGCAGAGAGAGTACCTACAAATCTCTCCTACTGCCAACAGGCATAGGAGAGATTTCTAATTATTGGAGGGCGTTGTTGGTGGAGGTCCAGTTGTTAGCTTGTTAAATCCGGAAGGAATTCGCCGAAAAATGTGGAATTGTATTAGAGTTAGGTAAATATTGCAAAATTCGCAGAAATAGAATAATATAAAAGACATTATGAAAAGACATTTATGAAAGTGGTGATCAGATAAGTGGCAACGAGTAGAGTGAATAGCATCGAAGTTAGAAAAATTAATCGTAATGCTATTTATAGATTTTTATATAAGCATGACCCTATTTCTATTCAAGAAATAGCTCAGACTTTAAATATGAGTTTACCTACCGTTACTCAAAATCTTAAAGAATTACAAGAAAGAGATTTAATCATTGAATCAGGTTTATTTGAATCTACCGGAGGCAGAAAAGCAAAGGCGATTACCTATAATAGCCTTAAATACGCTATTGGATTAGACATAACGCGTAATCATGTCGGGATCGTATTGATTGATTTGAGCGGTAAACTGTTGAATAATGTACGAAAGCAGTATCCTTTTGTGAACTCTAAAACCTATTTTGCAGGTGTTGGTAATTTAGTTAAACTATTTATTGAGGAATGCAAAATAGAAAGTCGGAGAATATTGGGAGTTGGCATCGCTTTGCCTGCCATATTATCAGAAGATAAACAACTCGTTAATTATGCTACAGTGATTGATTTCCAAGGGGGAAACGTCAAGGCTTTCTCAGAGTTTATCCCCTATCCATGCATCTTGAGTAACGATGCTAATGCCGCAGGATTTGCAGAATTATGGGATGAAAATAATATCCAAAATGTCGTATATCTCTCGCTTAATAACAGTGTTGGTGGATCGATCATCATTGGTAAAAATATCTATTCTGGACAAAATCAACGTAGTGGTGAATTTGGACATATGACAATTGTCAGAGATGGTCGTACTTGTTACTGCGGACAAAAAGGTTGTGTTGACGCTTACTGCTCAGCTAAAATTCTATCCGATAGTACCAACGGAAATATAGCTGAGTTCTTTAGGCTCTTAAGACTAGAAAGTGGACCACAGAAAGCTCTTTGGGATGAATATCTTACTCATTTAATAGTCATAATTAATAATTTGAGAATGCTTTATGACTGCAATGTTATCCTAGGAGGATATGCTGGAGCGTACATGGACGAATACTTGGAGTATTTAAGAGAATTAGTGTCAAGAAGGAATTCGTTTGAAGTTGATGGCAGTTATCTGCATGTCTGTAAGTATAAGCTAGAGGCAACAGCTGTTGGCGCTGCTCTACAACATGTTGAAAGTTTCATTAATAATGTCTAATTTCAAACCTAGCAAAATTCTACAATGATGACATCATCCTTACTTAATGATTTTTCTATTAGCAAGGATGATTTTTCATGCCCAACTTACCAACATTTATAGCTCATCTTTCGATGCTAAAGAAGAGCTTGACATCTCGTCACTTGAAATTCCCGCGAAGTTGAGTATGTGAACAATGCTTCGCAATTCTTAATTTCAGGTGAATTCTGAATATATATTTTTTTTATTATATAACTTGTTGACTTAAGTTAAAAAAGCGTTATAATCTTATTAAAACCAATTTACAAAAGTGGTTACATAAATCACGGTGATCAATATAATTACTACAACAAATTGGTTAAATGTGACCAAATATGTGAAGTCTCTAAAGGTAAGGTTCTAAACTGATTCTAGAATCAGGCATGAGACATATTAAAATCAAAAAATCTCATGGGGGAAGAAAATGAACGATAAAATTAAGTTAAGAGTAGCGAAGATTGAGAAATCATTTCCAGGTGTTAAAGCTCTTGATAGAATTGACTTCACTGTAAAAAAAGGTTCCGTTCATGTGTTGTGTGGGGAAAATGGGGCAGGAAAATCTACATTAATGAAAATCATCAATGGAATTTATCAACCAGATAGTGGTCAGATTTTTATTGATGAAAAACCTGTAAAAATCAATAATCCTATCCAAGCAAGAACGTTAGGGATTTCAATGATCTTTCAAGAGATGAGTTACGTTCCAGAAATGACGGTTGAAGAGAATCTATTTCTCGGCAACCTCCCCGTCAATAGGTTTGGGAATGTTAATTGGAAGGAGGTAAGACAACGCACAACAGAGCTTTTAAGGGCTGAAAATTTACCGTATTCTCCTATCACACCACTCAAAGATTTGACGATATCCGATATTCAAATGCTGGAAATCATTAAAGCGATTTCTTACAACTCAGACATCATAATCATGGATGAGCCGACCTCAGCGATCACTCTGAAGGAAGTAGAAAAACTATTTGTTAAAATAAGAGAGCTGAAAGCTAGAGGGGTAAGTATTATTTATATATCCCACAAATTAGATGAAGTTTTCCAGATTGCTGATGAAATAACGGTGTTAAGAGATGGTGCGGTTGTTGAGAGTCATCCGAAGGAAGAGTTAGACATTGAAACGGTGATTGCTCTGATGGTCGGTCGGAAACTTACAACGACATATCCTAAGGAACACGTTCAGATCGGAGAAGATATGCTTCAGGTTGAAAACATGAATTGCGGTAACGTGTTTCATGACGTCAGTTTCCATGTTAGAAAAGGCGAAATTCTGGGATTCGCAGGGCTAATGGGTGCTGGACGAACCGAGGTTATGCGTTCTCTATATGGTCTGGACGATAAAACATCAGGTGTAGTGAAAATTAAAGGTAAGGAAGTTACCATTACAAACGTGCGACAGAGCATTGATAATGGTATGGTAATGCTTTCAGAGGATAGAAGAAGATACGGAATAATTCCGATGCGCTCCGTTAAGGAAAACACAACCTTATCCTACTTAAAAAGTGTTTTTTATGGTTTTAGGAACCATAAAAAAGTAGAGAAGAAAATTGTCTCTGACATTCTTACTAAAATGAGAATTAAAACACCAACAATTGAAACACCGATCGCCTCATTGAGCGGAGGTAATCAACAAAAGGTCGTTCTCGCCAAATGGATGATCAGAAATCCAGATATTCTAATATTGGATGAACCGACACGTGGTATTGATGTCGGTGCCAAATTTGAAATTTATAAGCTCATGACTGATCTGGCCAAAGATGGTAAAGTTGTGATCATCGTCTCCTCTGAACTACCTGAAGTAATTGGTATGTGTGACCGAATTTATGTCATGGCCAAAGGGACTATTACTGGGGAGATAAGTCGAGAAGATTTTTCCCAAGAACTTATTATGAAGTATGCCACTGGAACTTTAACATCTGACGGGGTGAACTAATATGAAAATAGGAACTAATTTTTGGAGTACCGCAAAAAAGAAATATAGCATTTATCTGATTCTAATAGCGCTATTTATTGTCTGTTCATTAGCAAATCCCAACTTTTTATCGGTTAATAACTTAACGAATATTTCTAGGCAGTTGGCAGTAACCACTATTCTAGCCCTCAGTGCAACGATGCTTATCATTAGTGGAATGTTGGATTTGTCGTCCGGGTCCGTCCTTGCACTCTCAGGAGTCTTTGCTGTATCGGCTTATAAAGCGACAGGGTCTTTGCTAATCGCAATCGCTGTTGGTATTCTGACTGGGATTATCTGTAATCTGCTCAATGCCATGATGATTAGTACGTTTAAAGCACCTCCTTTTATTGCTACGTTGGCAATGCTCACAGTAGCTCGTGGTGTGGCTCTCCTATTCACGAAAGGGCAGAATATCCTCCAGCTTGGAAAGTTTACAGATTTAGGACAGGGATCGATCGGTGTTATTCCAATACCAATTATTTTTCTAGTAGTTATCGCAATTGTCACTTGGTATTTGTTAAATCATACCCGTTTTGGGCGTTCCCTATATGCTGTTGGGGGTAACGAAGAAGCATCAATTGCCTCAGGGATCAACGTCCATAAGACTAAGTATACCGCATTTATTATCAATGGTATTTTTGTAGGAATTGCTGGTGTCCTATTTATGTCCCGTGTCAATGCTGGGCTGCCGAATGGTGCTGTCAATTATGAATTTACAGCTCTAACAGCAGCAATTATTGGTGGAACGAGTTTTTCCGGCGGGGTTGGTACAGTGGGCGGCACGCTTGCCGGTGCGTTCATTGTAGGATTTCTCGACAATATTATGAACTTGACCAATGTAGATTCCTATATGCAACAAATTGTCCGTGGCACAATTATTGCGCTTGCTGTCATCTACGATATTCACACAAGGAACCGAAGAGCAAACAGTATGTTAGGCAAACTAGAGGATAAAAAATAAAAACATCAGATAAGGCTTATAATGACAGAAATTTAAGTTGAGAGGTAGTCATTTACCAACCAACTACAGAATTACAAAGCCTTACTGTTTAAAATAAAAATTAACTAGAGAGAAGGATGGAGAAAAGAATGAAAAAAACTCTATTAAGCGTCTTTTCAATGTTACTAGTAATCGTTTTATTAGCTGGATGTTCATCAACAAAGCCTACAACACCTGCTCAGAGTAATACGGATAGCAGCCAGAAAACATATAAGGTTGCCTATATTGCACGTGCCCAATCAGATTCATTTGCAGCTTGGCTCGCTAATTCAGTCCAAGAGGAAGCGAAAAAATATCCAAATATTAAACTCGACGTTTTCGATGGTCAAGCTAACGATGATAAAGAAAATTCGATGATCGAAAACGCTATCACTAACAAATATGATCTCGTTATTGTGCAACCAAATAGTGGCGAATCCCAAAGACCTTACGTAGAAAAGGTTGTTAATGCCGGTATCTTTGCCATCACGACAAACGCACGTATTTCTGGTATCAAAGGTGCCTCTTCAGTTGATGCTCAGCCTTACGAGCAAGCAGCAGTTAATGCTCGTGCAGCTTTAACCCAAGTTCCACAGAATGCTAAGGTTGTTGTTTTACAAGGACCTTCAGGTAACTTCCATGCTGATGAACGACGTAAGAGCTGGCAAAAAGAGTTCTTTGATAAACGCCCTGATGTTAAAATTGTCGGTGAGCAAATTGCTAACTGGAACAAAGATGAAGCTATGAAGCTCATGGAAGACTGGGTTCAAGCCAACGATAAAATTGATGCTGTTATTTCCATGAATGACAACATGGCCGCTGGAGCCCTCGAAGTAGTAAAAGACAATCCGAAATATGCCCATATGCTTGCCTATGGTGTTGATGGAACTGCGGAAGCAATGCTTCTTATTAAAGACGGTAGAATGACCTCGACCTGTTTACAAAATGCCAATGAACTCGCAGAAAAATTACTCGATTCCAGTAACAAACTCTTAACTGGAGCAGAAAAAGAAATTAATACTGACATCGGTAACCCACTTGTTAACAAGGATAATGTGGATCAATACATCGAAATTCTCAAGAAATCGGGAACAATTAAATAATAAAGTATGGCTTTCTGGAGTCGCAGGGCATTCTCCCTCAGGGATGAATGTCCTGTTGACAAAAGGCGGCATTATTTCTATTAGCTTGTACCTTTTTTAACTTATTCAACCGAGGAGGGAATACCCCATGAAAAATAGAGCAGCATACATGACGGGTCTCAACAAATTAGAAATCAGGGAAATCGAAGTCCCTGTACCGAAAGAAAAACAAGTTCTTGTCAAACTTGAATATGTAGGAATCTGTGGCTCTGATGTACATTACTTGGAGCATGGAAAAATAGGCGATTTCATTGTCAATGGTGATTTTATCTTGGGTCATGAATGTGCAGGCACAATAGTAGCCGTTGGATCAAGTGTTGAAAAACTAAAGGTCGGAGATAGGGTTGCCTTAGAGCCGGGATGTACTTGTGGGCAATGCGAATTTTGCAAGACTGGCCGATACAATCTTTGTCCCGATGTCGAGTTTTTAGCAACACCACCTTATCACGGTTGTCTCATGAACTATATTGCGTTTCCCGAAACTATGGCCTTTAAGCTGCCCGATATGATTTCCACCAAAGAAGGCGCGCTGGTTGAACCTTTAGCAGTGGGCATGCATGCCGCAAAGCAAGGAAATGTGAAGTTAGGAGATTCCGTCGTGATCCTTGGCTCAGGTACTATCGGGCTGGTAACGCTGCTGGCCTGCAAAGCATTTGGTGCCACGGATATTACTGTAGTTGACGTTATTCCTAAAAGGCTTGAATATGCCAAGAAACTGGGCGCTACGACAGTTATAAATGCCGCAGAAGTAGATGTTCTTGCGGAAATTGACAAACTAACGAACCAAGAAGGCGTCGATATTGTCATTGAGACAGCAGGCGCTGCCAAAACGATTGCTCAAACTCCTTATCTTGTAAAAAATGGCGGGTGTATCGTTCTTGTCGGTATGGCACCCCAAGATATAATTGAATTTAACTTTGCCAAAATCATGGCTAAAGAAGCAGAAATTAAATCAGTATTCCGTTACAGAAATATTTACCCCCAAGCGATAAAAGCTATTTCTAAGGGCATTATTGATATATCAGGAATTATTACGCATGAATTTGCTTTCGATGACGTTGCTCAAGCCTTTGATTTTGTAATTAACCATAAAGAAGAGGTAGTTAAAGCAGTTATTAAAATTGATTAGCTTTGCTTAGTTTACTATCAATATGTGTATTAATAGCCAGGAGGGGTGCGCGATGCAATATTTACTTGGCGTTGATTTAGGAACTTCGGGTACAAAAACCGTATTATTTGATCTGGAAGGCAACGCAATTTGTGCAAAGACGATTGAATACCCATTATATCAGCCAGCTAATGGTTGGGCGGAGCAAGACCCTGCTGATTGGTGGAATGCCACATGTGATGGTATCAAATATGTGATCACTCAGAGTGGAATTGATGCCTCGGAAATTTCTGGGGTAGGTCTCTCAGGTCAGATGCACGGACTTGTCATGCTCGATCAAGACGGGGTGGTTTTAAGAAAGTCAATTATTTGGTGCGATCAGCGCACAGCCAATGAATGTGACCAAATGAATAGAGTAATCGGTGAAAAAAAGCTGATTGAAATTACCGCAAATCCGGCACTTACAGGTTTTACGGCGTCTAAAATCCTTTGGGTTCAAAACAATGAACCTGAAATCTATGAGAAGTGTGCCCATATTTTGTTGCCTAAGGATTATATTCGCTACATGCTTACGGGCGAATATGCTACAGAAATGTCAGATGCTTCAGGAATGCAGCTCATGAATATTGCTAAACGGGCATGGTCAGATCAGATATTATCTAAATTTAATATTGATAAGTCTATGTTAGGGAAACTATATGAATCACCGGACGTCACAGGTAAGATTCACAGGAAGGCAGCTGAACTGACGGGGCTTCGTGCGGGCACAATTGTTGTGGGCGGCGCAGCTGACAACTCTGCAGCTGCCGTGGGCACCGGGGTTGTCAGGGCCGGCAGTGCTTTTACTACGCTTGGCACTTCCGGTGTCATCTACGCAATTTCCGATGACGTATCCATTGACCTTAAAGGAAGGGTGCATACACTTTGCAGTGCAGTACCAGGAAAATGGACGGTCATGAGCTGCACTTTAGGTGCCGGCTTATCGTTAAAATGGTTAAGAGACACCTGTTGCTCTGAGGAAATGATTGAGGCGAAAAAGTTAGGTGTTGACCCTTATGTTGTCATGGATAGGCTTGCTGAACAAGTGATGCCTGGAGCAGGTGGACTTATTTATCTGCCTTACTTGATGGGTGAACGCTCTCCGCATCCAGACCCTTATTGTAGAGGGGTATTCTTCGGATTGTCAGCTTCGCATAGCAGGGCTAACATGATTCGTTCCGTGATGGAGGGGGTTGCCTTTTCCCAGCGCGAATGTGTTGACGTTTTTAAAGAGATGCGCGTAAACGTTGAAGATATGATCGCTTGCGGTGGCGGTGGAAGAAGCTCAGTCTGGAGACAAATGCTTGCAGATATGTACGGTTGTCCTGTAAGTACCATCAAAGCTGATGAAGGACCTGCCTTAGGTGTGGCAATCCTGGCGGGAGTTGGGGCCGGTATCTATGATTCTGTAGAAAACGCCTGTGACCATCTCGTTGTCAAGAAAAGCATTCAGAATCCAAATCTATTAACTCGTAAAGTGTATGAAGATTATTATGAACTATATAAAAAACTTTACCTTGATTTACAGGAGTCTTTTAAGACTTTGGCGAAGCTGCCTAACTAGCAATAGAGAAGTTTCCGGAAAGATGTATAAATTAAACATACTGAAGTTTATTATTTCCATATCCTCCATGCTTAAGATAAGCGGCTTTATAGTCTCTTATTTTAATTATGGAGGTTTTTTATACTACTAAAAATGCATAACTTTTTGCTTCCGTCTATGTGGAAGGTCCCTTCTCGCCATCACGGCGCTTTGCTATCTTTGGCAGCACTCCAACCTCAAACGTCCTGTTTGAGTCATGGCTACAGGGACACTCCGCCATCCATGGCCAACGCAGGTAACTGGGGCATCCGCCTTCACCAAGGCTAACAAGAAGTCTAACCTGTGTAAAGACAGTGTCTGCAAGAAGGGTTAATACGTGCGAAGACAGTGTCTTCGTGGGCGCAAGCCAAGTTTTCTTAATGTGCAGAAACTCTCTTAACGACTTGGTTTATGCGATAAAACCATTGTAATATCGTAAGATAGCGAAGCTGAATAAATACTCTGTAATTAACTAAAACTAAGGGTTGAATATTCTTATTGGCGTAAATACCTCAAGGTGAGAGGAGACCACTATGCAAAAGATTATCCCACACTTATGGTTTGACAAAGCAGCCGATGAGGCGGCAAAATTCTATATGTCCTTGTTTGAAGGATCAAAACTGAACAACAAAACCAGCTTACATAACACACCATCCGGTTCTGTGGATATGATCACAGTTGAGCTCGCAGGACAGGAATTCATGTTGCTTTCAGCAGGCCCATTTTTCAAATTTACACCAGCTGTATCATTTCTCATCGCCTGTAGTTCTGTTGAAGAGGTAGAAGGGATATGGGGGAAACTTATCGAAAATGGTGCAGCACTTATGCCTTTAGAAGTCTATCCGTTTAGCGAAAAATATGGCTGGGTGATTGACAAATACGGCCTTTCTTGGCAAGTAATGTACATGCGTGATTTCGAGATTAAGCAGAAAATAACCCCAACACTCATGTTTGTCGGGGATCAATGTGGCAATGCAGAAGAAGCAATCCGATTCTACACAACACTATTTGAACATTCGAGAATTGGTGAGATTCTTAGATACGGTGAGAATGCTGCCCCAAATAAATCCAACATGATACAACATGTCGATTTCATACTTGAAAACCAAGTATTTGCAGCTATGGACAGCGCCTATGAGCACGGCTTTACTTTTAATGAGGCTATTTCATTTATTGTAAAGTGCGATACCCAAAAAGAGATTGACGATTATTGGGATAAGCTATCTGCATTTCCCTCAGCTGAACAATGTGGTTGGTTAAAGGACAGATTTGGACTTTCATGGCAGATTGTACCCAGCATTATGGATGAGATGATGCAGGATAAGAATGCAGAAAAATTGGCACGAGTGACTGAAGCATTTCTGCAAATGAAAAAATTTGATATAGAATTATTAATTAAGGCATATGAGAAATGATGAGTTATAAGTTATAAGTTATAAGTTATAAGTTATAAGTTATAAGTTATAAGTAAAGGCTCTATGTATAAGAAAACTACGGATGTAAGGCCATATATAACCTGTGTTCTGAACTGTTATTGAGTGGTGCTTTCTCTAAACTTCGTATATAAAGCCCTCCCTCAGTAGATTTATTCTACCTTGGGAAGGCTCTTAATTGTTGTGTCCCGGATATAGGTCTCACTTCATTTCTAGGGGCTATTGTATGCGAAGAACGATTAATTTAATCCTCTAATATTCTCCCATCTGTAGATATTGTAACAACATTCCAAGGGATCATTTTCCCGCTGTTGGAAAGGGCTTTCTTTGCAGCTTGAAGAATTCCACCGCAACATGGTACCTCCATTTTTATAATTGTCACGCTTTTGATTTCGTGTTGTTGTAACATAGCCGTCAGTTTTTCCGAATAATCAATGTTATCCAGTTTCGGGCAAGCAATCAGTGTGATTTTATTCCGCATGAACTTCTGATGAATATGGGGGTAGGCAAAGGCCGTACAGTCAGCAGCTATCAGCAAATGAGCGTTATCCAGGTAAGGTGCCGTTACCGGCACTAATTTTAATTGGCAAGGCCACTGCCCCAGTTGAGATTGAACGTTTTCACCGGATAGAACCGGCACGACTTCTTGTTTCTTCTCAAGCAGTTTTGCATGAGTGCCTGGACAACTACAGGCAAGTGTAGGTTCGGGCTGTGTCTTGCTTTTGTTCATATGTTTCAGGACTGCCTCTTCGTCATAAGCGACAGTTTCTCTCTCCTCAAGGACTATGGCACGGGTCGGGCACTCGGGCAGACAGTCACCAAGACCATCACAATAACTTTCAGAAACAAGCCGCGCTTTTCCGTCGATCAATTGCAGGGCCCCTTCGTGACAAGCATTGACACAAAGGCCACATCCGTTACATTTTTCTTCATCTATTTTGATAATGTTGCGTTTCATGATAATAACCCCTTTCAGATATCTTTTATAACAGGTTCATTAATAAGTGCAGGATTAAATCCAATATTTGAGCCTATACTCAGTATATATCGAATCTGACCGTAGTGCTGTTATTAAAGTAGCACTTTTGATGTGATTTAAATCACACTACCACCGTCTGAGGTTTTAGTAAATAAAAGGTCTTATTGATGACTTAAAAGGGATAATTGCCTCTGCCGAAAACGCTTACAATTCTGGAGTACAAGGAGAAGGCATCTTCGCGTTAATTGAGAAAGCTTAATAATTAACCAATTGCTTGAGTCCTGTGCTTTAGTTATAATAATTTCAGGCACCCAGGGTAACGTACCTCAGACTTATAATGAAGGGGATTTAAAAATTGGTTGAGGATTTATTTGAACAAGCTTGTGAGCGTTTACATAATAATGATTATAAGGTTACACGTCAACGGGAAATAATTTTATACACCTTCATGGCCAACTCCGCTAGACATCTTAGTGCCGAGGATGTTTTCTTATTGCTCAAAGACCAACACTCGGATATCGGATTAGCCACGGTCTATCGTACCCTTGATATCCTATCCGAGTTAGGTGTTATTCACAGAAACGATTTTGGTGACGGTAAATACCGATATGAAATTACCAATGAAGATGCGCATCCCCACCATCATCATCTAATTTGCTTGGATTGTGGAAGTGTCGCGGAATTTGATGATTACTTATTGGAAAGTCTTGAAGCACAAATTTCGAAAAAAAATAACTTCAAAGTCAAATACCACAATCTCAAATTCTATGGATATTGCCAGAAATGCTCAGAAAAAACTTAAAAGGTAATGACTATAGGACTGAGTAGAAAATAGCCGAATAATTGCCAGACTACGACAATTATTCGGCTTTATATTGCCCAAAAACAGGGGACTAATAATTCTAAATATTTAAATGTCACGAGATTTGGGCTAGGCCATGAAAATTATCGTAAGAAAAATTTTAATACGTAATTAGTCGCTCAATCTTAAACGCTCCAGTTCCAATGAGAAAATTTTCTCCGTTAATTCTTGATTCTTAGTCCTGAAATTGTCGTTTTTATCTAATAGATCTTCGATCTTCTGTCCGTGCTCCTCTTTAAGCCTTTGAATGGTTTCTAAAATTTGGCGTTTAGACTCAAGGAGTGTTTTGTCTAATTCCAGCTTATGAACATCTCGCAGCTGCTGAATGTCCTTTTCGTAAGTGGTCTTCAGTTCTTTTACTTGCTTGTGAGCAACTTCTTCCGCCTCAGTCCGATGTTGCTCGAGGTTGGCAACAGTTTGCTGAGCTGACCTTAATTCTGAATGGAGTTGGGTAAGCTCTTGCTGGTAGGAGAAGGTTTTATTTTGAAGGTCTGTAATCTCAACCTTCAGTGGATCCAGTGCGGCAGCTTTTAATTCAAGTTCTTGTATCTTTTGACTTAATAAATCCAAGGTCATTCGGTTGCCTCGATTGGTTTCCTCCAATTCTTGATTGCGTTCAGTGGTTTCTTTAAATCGGGCTTCAGCAGCTAAAAGAGCAATTGATAGTTTTTCAAGTTCTTTTGCCAAATGGGTGTTTTTCTTCTGGAGATCTTCCTGAGTTTCTTTATGTTGTGCCTTTTGAACTTCTAGGCGTTTCGAGTAATCTTTTTTTAGGTCCTGTACCTTTTGCAAAGACCCTAGAAAGATGTTTTCTGCTCGGTTAAGATGATACCGGATTTGTTGCATATCATCACTGCGATCAATCTCGCTTCCAGCTTCAAGCTCAGTGTAATACCGGGTCACCATTGCAGCGAATAAATCTTTATGATTCAGTCCGGTCTTCTTGGTTAACTCTTGAATCCTCTCGGTAACATCTGAGGTTGTTTTGACGGAATAAGAATCAGGTCTTACGATATTCATTTCTTCGCTCATTTGTAGATACTCCTCGACTTTCATATAGTATACCTCGACATGCCACTAATACAAATTCGCATGGGTATACCTGAATACATATAGTATACCATTGGAGTAATCTGGTATAAAGATAAATTTATAAACAATGCTTTCAGATCAAAAGCGATGAATTACTATTGATTTTCAGCATATTTCCCGAATGTTACACAAGGAGAGTGTGTAACATTCGGGAAATATGCTGAAACCCATGCGTACCAATGGGTTTCAGCTCTTTTCTTTGCTTGGAAATTTCAGAGCTAAGGCTTCAATGTGTCACAATTAAGTGTTATACTGGTTTATGGCACATTAGGCTAAAACTCGTTTTTAAGACCGATTGAACTTGGGTTTGCATGCGTTGAATTAAAGCAAAAGAGGGAGGAGCGCTTTGGATGGAATTTGTCGAACCCATACGTGATCGAAAAAAAATCGAAGCAATGAAAAAGGTCCTCCGAGGAAGCAACCTGAGAGATCATGTGCTTTTTACCTTAGGTATCAATTCTGGACTTAGAGTTAGTGATCTCTTAAAGCTCAAGGTATCTGACGTCACGGATGAAAAGGGGAGAGTTAAAGATCGGATTACAATCCGAGAGAAGAAAACAGGAAAGACTAAGACATTTCCATTTAGCGATACAGTAATCAAAGCGTTAAAAGAATATCTCTTGGGTACTCTTCCTGAAATGGCCTTATTTCCTTCGCGCAAAGGCGGTGGGCCGATAACGCGGCAACAAGCATATCGTATCATCAATGACGCGGCAAAAATGGTCGGAATTAAGGACAACATTGGTACTCATACGTTACGGAAAACTTTTGGTTACCATGCTTACATAGCTGGAGTGGATGTAACCCGAATTCAGTCGCTGTTAAATCACTCTTCTCAGAAAGAAACCTTACGATACATAGGAATAACCCAAGACGAGCTGGATGATGTGTATTTGAATCTTAATCTCTGATTAGTGGCAATCTAAGGATATCTAAATATTTTCTAGTTTCTCAATAATTAATTTTGCACCAGGAGAAGAACCTAATCAGGTTACTATTAAGGGTGCTCCTAAAGTTAATCCGAAAGAAGATTGATGCCGGTCACCCCAAAGACAAGAATAAATTAGAACAATGAGGAAGAGGTACGATTTAATGAACTACGATTTTGACCAGTTAATCGACAGGCAACAAACAGGGTGCATAAAATGGGATTTTAATCAACGAACGTTTGGCCGCGCCGACATACTGCCACTCTGGGTTGCAGATATGGATTTTAAAGCTCCGGAAGCCGTAGTTGAGGCCTTAGTGAAGCGTGCGCAGCATGGGATATATGGTTATTCAAGCGGAACGGAGAGTTATTACCAAGCAATTATCGACTGGATGCAGAAGCGTCATAGTTGGACGATCCAACGAGAGTGGATTGCATTCAGTCCAGGAATTGTGCCTGCTCTAAATGAATTGATCCGGAGTTTAACGAAACCAGGCGAGAAGATTCTCATTCAGTCCCCAGTTTATCCGCCCTTCTTTCATGCCATACAGAATCATGGGCGTGAGGTTGTTAACAGCCAACTTACCTTGGCAAACGGTCGCTATACGATGGATTTTGCGGATTTGGAGGAGAAATTTGCGAGTGGTGTTAAGATGATGATTCTTTGCAACCCTCATAATCCTGTCGGAAGAGTTTGGGAACGAGGGGAACTCGAACGCTTAGGACAGCTCTGCCGGGCCCATGATATCATAGTTATCTCAGACGAAATTCACGGTGATCTTATCTATGAGGGATATCAACATCTTCCTTTTGCTTCTCTTTCTCCAGAGTTAGCTGCTCAATCGATAGTTTGTACAGCCCCGAGCAAGACCTTTAATTTAGCTGGTTTGCAAAACTCTAATTTAATCATTCCTAATGCTAAGTATCGTCAAGCATTCCAAGCATCACTTAGCTTGACAGGTGTTCATAACCCGAATGTTTTTGGGATAACGGCGCTGGAAGCGGCTTATCAGTATGGGTCGGATTGGCTCGACCAGTTAATGAAGTACTTAAAGGGAAATGTGGAATTTCTAATGTCGTTCCTCGATCAAGAGCTACCGCAGATTCGGGCGATTCAACCTGAAGGCACCTATTTGATCTGGCTCGATTTTAGAGCATTAGGGATGGAACCGAAAGAGTTACATAAATTCTTGGTGCATAAGGCGGGCGTAGGTCTAAATGCCGGTTATTCATTTGGACTCGGTGGAGAAGGCTTCGAACGGCTCAATTTAGGCTGCCCTCGTTCGGTGCTGGAAGATGGGTTACAGCGCATTAAAAAAGCAGTTATGGGTTTGGATGCTTCTCTCATCCATTCTTATGATTAGTATTAATTGGTATTATCGAGGAAAATAAGCGAGAAATTAACTATTATCTTTTGCGTAGAGAATCCATCATCACGCTATGATCAAAGACTTTTGCCGAGAGTTCTTGCTTTGAAATAGAAGTGTTCATCTTAGGTATATTAAATTCTTCGCCCATAGGCTGAAGGCGTTTGTTTTCTTGAGGGTCTTTATCGAGATACCCTGAGTTTTTCAGAACAGTGTACGCTGCTCTAAGTTTTTGAGGTAGAAAATAAAGACCGTTAATCCTTACAGGCTTTCCTTCACCCCTCAGGTTTTTAAATTCACCGCGGGCTATAGCTTCCTGAATTCTGCGTTCGGCAAGCGTATCAAAGTTATCTCTCATGTTGCTATCCCCTCACAATTACATATGATTTTATGATTTGCATAATATTATATGTTGAGGAGGATTAACGGTTGACAGACTTAACTAAAACTTGGCAGCGCCTGTCTTTATGGAATGAAAAGTTGTGAACATCTTATATGAATGAGTACGCCAAAGGTTATGGTGTTTTCGGTAATATTTGTTTTAGGCTGATAAAACATGTTCTAATTTATTGTGGAAAGTCCCTACCTCTTCCCTCCGAGCTGTCGGAAATGATCTACAGTTCTTGGGATCAGGGGAGAAGACCGGATTTATACGATAGGTTAGAGAAGATTAAGTAGTTTAGTGCGTCGATATGTTTCAGTGGACAGGGCATGAGGAGTCTTTCGCACTGAGCCATAATACGCGGTGGGGTATTGTCCACCGGTTTCAAAACGGGAAAGTTGTAGTTAATGCCAAGCGATTTTTAGGCTCGATAAAGATGAAAATGGCGAGCTCATCATCGTACCGGAGCAGACCTAAATTGTTAAACGTATTTATAGAGAATTTTTAGAGGGGAAAAGTACCAGACAAATCGCTAAGGGTTTAACGGGGGACGGTCTAAAAAATGGTGCCGGTAAAACCAAGTGGTATGAAAGTAACATTATTACCATTTTAAAGAACGAGAAATATATGGGTGATGCAAGGCTGCAAAAGACTTATACGGCGGATTTTCTGACTAAAAAGCGGGTAAAAAACACTGGAATCGTTCAAAGTTATTATGTTGCCAATAGCCATGAACCCATTGTTTCTAGCGAGGACTTTGCAGCGATTCAAGCCGAGTTTAAAAGACGAACTTCAATTCGTGGTTATTCAACAACGGGAAAAAATCAGTATGGGAATAAAACAGGTAGAGCAGGGAATTACCGTTGAAGAGTTAAATGAAAGGCTAGAAGAATTAGGCCAAGAGATTATGGGTCTTGTGCGATTAAATGCACGTGCTGGCACAGGAACTTCAGCGTATGAGACTGAGTATTTAAGGGTCTCAGAAGAAATGGAGCAAATACGCGAGAGAAAAGGAGCACTAGAGCAAGCTGAGTTGTCAGAGATTATGAGGCAAAAAAGAATTCAGGAAATGAAGAAATTCCTGAATTCTAAAGAAACACCACTTGCTAAATTTAATGCCGCTTTATTTAGGAAGCTGGTTGAGAAGATAGTGATTCAATCCTTTGTAGAAGCAACTTTTGTTTTTAGATGTGGCATTGAATTGCGTGAGGTATTGTCATAGGTAAGAATGTTAATTGATAAGGTCTCCTAAGTAGTATTTTAATAATCAGTACCCACAGGGTGGCAAGTGCCTACTCTATGGGTTTTTTGCGTTAAAAGAAGCAACTTTATATTTGTATAATAATGGGAAGGAAAGAGGGTCCAAATAGACTGGAGGTGAAACAGATGGCAAAATATACGGACAAAGGTATTAGAGAATTCCCAATAGATTTTAATTGAAAAAAACCTTTGGTTTTTCCAGTATTCTAGTACTTGATTTTCGAAAATTAATATCCATACTTAAATTATAAGAGTTTTATCCCACAACTATCATCGACGGCTAACGTAATTTGATGCATATTTTGGAGGAGATGTTTGTGCAGATTACCAGACAGCGCAACCCGTTTATTTTATAACCAAAGAGAGCAGGACTTACGCGATTTTTTCAATGAGACGCTCGGTCCGGTTCTCAACTACGACCAACATCATGATGGCAACCTGCTCTTAACTCTTTGGCATTATTTTATTTCAGGGGGAGATATCTCGACCGCGATAAAAAAGATGTATATTCATGCTAATACCCTTCGATATCGTTTGCGCAAAGTGGAAGAACTTATCGGCTACAGCCTTGATGCTCAGGAAGTAAAGTTTAATGTTTATGCTGCGTTAAAAGTAGGGATTATACTGGGAATTATTAAGGAAAAAGAAAATTGAGACTGCTCAGACTCAAGTCATTTAGCATTTTCCCACGATTGCATAAGTTGTATTGCGAGTTGTCCACATGACGCAAAACATAAAATCAATTCCGGGAGTCATCGCAGGGATACATACTTTTGAAGCTCGAATGAACTTTAATCCTTATATCTATATGCTTGTAACAATGGGAGGAATGTGCACGTAGAGAGTGTGGCGGCCAGTTCAAGTGCTCAAATTCGCAGCGATTTGGTTACTATATTGTTGCCTTACTGATAGGAAGGAAATATTTCACCGAGTATTAACATTATATTACCACTAACCACCATATTTGCACCCCCCCTTTTTAAAAGCGGAGGTGCATAGTTAATTTGTATCAATTATTGAGTTATTAACAGTAGAGACGAGAGGACTCGAACCCTTCGTCTAATTTTTTTGTGTTTTCTGTCGAGTCCTACAGAGCTATCCAGGCAGATAGAGCATTATACTTCCTACATCGAAAGTCATCCAGATTGGGTTCTTACCGGGATTTATACTGATGATGGTATTTCCGGTATGAACACAAAGAAGCGTGATGAGTTCCACCGAATGATTAACGACTGCAATAACGGTAAGATAGATAGGATTCTAATGGAGAATATTTAGAAGGAAAAGTGTTGATTGAAAGGTTGAGTAATCCTGAGGTGCTGGGTAGTATAGATGCCCTATTGGAAAGTAAGCCAGAATTGCTGGAGGAGTGGGAAACGATGGCACTTTCCGATATTCTCGGCAGAAGCCTTTTCATGGATGGACAATTTATTCCAATTGAGAGTGACAGTTTTAAGGATGCACTTACGATAAGTAGATAAAGGGGTATGGCAGCAAAATGGAAACAGAAGAAAAAGAACCAAATAGTATATAGAACTGCCTGCCAATATTTGCATGAGATAAGGCCAGACCAGATAACAAGTGATGAATTACAAAAATATTTTGTGGGAGACCGCAGAGATTTATATTTGTATGCTGAAAAGCAAGTGGTCTTTTGTGAAAAAAGTTCTTGCAATTGTCGTTTTAACTTTGGCTTTTGAGATATCACAATACATTTTCGTAATCGGAAGAGCCGATATTACCGATGTGCTTAGTAATACTCTTGGGGGGTAATCGGGATTGGCATTTATGCCTTGCTGTCCAAGGTTCTGAAAGGCAGGACAAATAAGGTTATTAATGTACTTGCCGCGGTATTACCATTTTGGCATTATTACTTGTCGCTTTGTTATTGGTGAGTCAACAATGGGTGTGTATCAAATAGTTTATCAGCGACACAATAACAAGGAGCGTGGGTGGAATGTGGAAATGCCCGAAATGTGGTCGTGAGTTCAAAAACACATAACAAGACCACTTTTGCGTGAAGCCGAACAGCATTGACGAATACATAGCTGCACAACCGGAAGATGTGCGACCTCTGTTGCAAAGCATCAGAGAAACCATCCGCGCCGCTGCGCCGGAAGCCACAGAGAAAATCTCGTGGCAGATGCCGACGTTCTGGCAGGGTGAGAACCTTCATCCATTTCGCGGCGTTCAAAAAACACATCGGGCTGTACCCCGGCGGCGAAGCTACGTCTGAATTTGCGGAGCGGCTCGCTGGATATAAGACCAGTAAAGGAACGATTCAGCTACCTTGGCAAACCGATAGATTATGAACTTATCACCGATATCGTGCGGTGGAGAGTAAATCGGGAAGCAAAAGGGAGTGACACTTTATGACAAACGAGCGCGTGTACAAGATGGCATTTTCAAAAGTCTACCCGCTACTCGTCCAAAAGGCGGAGCGCAAAGGGCGCACCAAATCCGAGGTTAATGCAGGGATTTTTTGGCTCACAGGGTATGACGATTCTGGTTTGCAAGAGCAAATAATGAAGAATATTGATTATGAAATTTTTTTAGTCAAGCCCCGCAGATAAACCCTAACGCCGCAAAAATTTCAGGTGTGATTTGCGGGCATCGCGTCGAGGAAATCGAAGACCCGCTTATGCAGAAAATAAGGTGGCTTTGACAAACTGGTTGATGAATTGGCAAAAGGCAAGCCAATGGAGAAGGTTTTGAGGAGTTAAATTTCTGGGTTTACTCATAATAACAATCAATTAATTAGGAGGTAAGATTAGATGAGTGTAAAATTTGATCCAAATAACGTCGTTATTAAACTCTGTATGAGTGGGATGAACTTGGCAGCTAGTGGAAACATTGAAGATGCAACCACGATGTTTCATAAAGCATGGCATGAATCAACAGATGACTATGAAAGGTTTATTGCAGCTTATCATTTAGCTCGTCAACAAAAGAGTATTACAGACAAATTGAAATGGATGGAAACATCTTTACAGCGTGCACTAAATATAAATGATGATAATGTTAAGAGTGCATACCCAACGTTATATTTAAATATTGCCAAATGTTATGAGGAGTTGTGTGATTCAGATAATGCAAAAAGAAATTATGAATTGTCAAATTCATATAAGGGTGCACCTTCTGATGAAGGACCATTTTATCATGGGACAAAGGCAGATTTGCAGGTTGGTGATTTATTGACAGCGGGTGGAAATTCAAATTACAAACCTGAGCTTAAAATGAACCACATTTACTTCACTGCTAATGCAAATGGCGCAGGACTTGCAGCAGCATTAGCAAAAGGAGAAGCAAGAGAACGCGTTTATATAATAGAACCAACAGGTGAATTCGAAAACGACCCAAATGTTACTGATAAAAAATTCCCGGGTAACTTAACACGTTCTTATCGATAAAAAGAACCTTTAAGAATTATTGGTGAAGAAACAGAGTGGGCGAAACTGACAACTACGGAGAGACGTGAATGGCGCGAAAAATTAGACAAAAACAAGGGCGAAATTATTAACTGAACATATTTTAAATAGGTAATAGTTACTTTCAAGTTAGTCGGTAGGCTTTCACATAAAATAAAGCAGGCACCCTACGTTGCAATTTGGTTGGGTGCGGCCTTGGGGCTGGCCAGCTTCAAAAGCTGCGTTTGCAGTTCTTCACAGTATCACCTCCACAGCAAAACCCACTACGAAGAAGGGTGAATTCCGCCAGAAGATTAGTATATGGTGTTGATATGTTCCCAAGAACCTCAAAACCGTTGACATGTTTCCACATACCGCTAAAACGCTAAAAAACGATTGACCTATTCCCGAGAACCCCGACATCAATATTGGCAACTCGGGCCATACAGAATGCTGCTGCTTTACTTTTTCATGACCCTGATGTTTTTTGTATCAGGCGTTGCATCCTATTATTCCTTTAATAAAAGAGGCGCCGGATTGTATATAGGAGAACGGATGCTAAATACGGCTAGAGACATAGCAAGAAATCAAAAATCAGAAGTAGTCATATACCACCCTAACGGGCAGATTAGAGTATACGCATGAGGGGAGAGGGAAGTCAGATGAAAGGGATGAAGAAAACCCTGGGGGTACTGGTTTGCATCTGCTGTACCAGTCTGCTGTGGCTGACGGCCTGCGGGGGAAAGACCGACACAAACCGTCTGCAGACGGGAGAAAGCCCGGCCGGCATGTCGGCAGGAATGAATGCTGATGAGAGAAGCGGACAAGGGGACAAAGCGGAGGCTGCAGAGGAAGGCTATATATTTAAGGACAGCGATTCAACCCGGCTGACAGAGGAAAATGTCCGTAACCTGGATTACCGCCTGCTATATCTTGCCAGAAATGAAATTTTCGCCAGACATGGCTATATCTTTAAGGATGAGGGATTGCAAAAGTATTTCGGAGCTAAAAGCTGGTATACGAAAAATGCAGCTTTCAATAATGAAATCTCGGACATTGAAAAAGACAATGTGGACTTGATTGAAAGATATGAAGCAGTACGGAAGGAACCTGCCAAAAGCCAGGGACTGCCCCTGGGGAAATATGCCCGCTTTGACCTGGATGGGGATGGGAAGACGGAAGAAATCCAGTACAGCCTGTCGGAAGGAAGCGATTTCACCCTGACCATTAACGGTGCCGCCGTCCATGGCAGCGGTACGAATGTGGAAGAGGGTTTTTCCATTGTCGACCTGGACATTATGGACGGCGTAAAGGAAATTGCGGTCCAGGAGTATGGCCCCAGTGAAGATTATAGAACTACCTTTTATGCCAATGGGGGCAGGAAGATCATCGAGATGGGCCAGGTTCAGGGCCTGTGCGGAACTTACAGCCGCTTGCCCGGAGACGGGAAAGTAATGGCCCAGACGCGTTTTCAGATACTTCAAACATGGTTTTACGACGATGAATACCGCATCAATGAGCAGCATGTGCTAGAACACGTGGCAAAACCGCTTTATCTGTCAACCTTCAAGGAACAATACGTAACAGTCAAAAAAGCGCTGACCCTCTACACGGCTCCGGGCAGTCAAGAGGTGGCGGTTCGTGTGGTACCCGGAGATAAATTGCTGCTGGTGGGCAGTGATGACAAGGAATGGTGTTATGCAACTACCGCGAACGGCGTAAAAGGATGGTTTTCTGTCGAAGGATTCCAACAGGTACGGGAACTGGGTATTCCGGCCGGTGAGGTGTTCGACGGGCTATACTTTACAGACTAAGGCCATAATCGAACTGAAATATTTTAAAAAGTCTTCGGTTCATAAATAAAATTAGTGCCAGGCCATGGTAGACTTTAAATCATTTTGAAAAACGGTGGATCGCTAATCCACCGTTTTTTGGGTCTTGACGGCATCTTTTTTGTATCCTCAGAGCACGTTGGTGTTAGGAACGGCATTTAGGGTGACATTTCCAATCAATGAGTTAGCATAAAATCGGTATGCAAAAGCGGCGGAGGACTAGTCTTTCCGCTGCTTTGGTGTTCTAAAATTTTTAGAAATATTATATCCGTTTAAACTCCGTTTAATTTTCTCCTCTAAGATGAGCTTATCAAATAAACGGAGGCGTATTATATGAATCACAATGTTACAACGGATCAGACTACTGCCATTACCAACGCAAAGATTTTTGACGGTGAGCGTGTTATCGATAATCAGACAGTGGTAATCAAAGGGGCACTCATCCATGCAGTGGGTGGTGCGGTGCCAGCCGGGGCAACAGTCATTGATGGTCGAGGCAAAACACTAATTCCCGGCCTCATCGACTCCCATGTGCATACCGACATGGACGGCCTGCATGATGCGCTGAAATTTGGCATCACCACAGAGCTTGAGATGCAGGGTCGTTGGTCGTCCAAACAGCGCAAAGAAATATCTGAACGGAATGATATCGCTGATTTACGTTCCCCCGGAATGGGCGTTACCCCTAAAGGTGGACACCCATCTGAATATATTAGTTCAAGCAGCAGCCTGCTAATACGCTTATTCTGTCGTTTACCGTTTGTCTTTCGGTCTGTCCGGACTCCTGATGAGGCAGTCAAATTCGTCGACGATCAGATCGCCGGAGGTGCTGATTACATTAAAATTTTTATCGAGGATGGTAGCTGTATCGGTTTCCCCGGACTTCCTGTACTGGATGATAAGACTCTCTATGCGGCTGTTAATGAAGCGCATCGCCGTGATAAGCTTACTATCGTCCATGTCACGACCGCCGAGGCTACAAAGCGAGCAACCGATGCTGGCGTGGATGGATTGGGCCACCTGTTTTTTGACCGTTTACCTATCCCATCGCTTATTTCTGATATTGCATTATCCGGTGCATTTATCATACCAACATTGGTGACACTCTCCACAGCTTTTGGCAATAGCGCAGCCTGGCTGGCCGCCGACGAACGAGTGTGTTCAAGACTGAGCAAGAAGTGGCTCGACTCACTCTCTCGAAGCATGAATGTCTATCCGCAAGGAAAGCTCAAAGATGCTTATGCCACGATCCGAGCTCTCCGCGACTCCGGTGTGGACATATTAGCAGGCTCCGATGTATCGGAACCGATACCGATCCTTGGCGGTCTTGCCCACGGCGCAAGCCTACACCATGAACTGAGACTGCTGGTCGCTGCAGGATTGACACCTATAGAAGCGCTGCGGGCAGCCACCTCTACTCCAGCACGTCGTTTTGGCCTCACCGACCGGGGGCGGATCGTCCCTGGAGCACTTGCTGATCTACTGCTGGTAGACGGCGACCCGCTTACTAACATCGCGGACACACTATCTATCCGCGGCGTGTGGCATCGTGGTGAACAACTCGCATCTTAAGAGGAATAAGTACCAGTTGCTGAATTATTATATGGACGTATCATTACAAACGTGTTCCAGCAGGGAGATTAATCTTCCTGCTGGTTTTTTATAAGATACTACCGCTCAATTTCATCAAATCAAGGGAACAATCGGACAATGCATGTCCTGATATTTTTCTACAACCCAAGTGCAAACCTTCGCTTGGGTCGGCGGGAAAGGCGTCCGAAACGGGACCATTGAAACCGGCGCTATAATGGCGGCAATCAGTTATTCAATTCAAATCCTGATGCGCTTCGGAATGCTTACCAATGTCATTTTAGGTATCCCGCGAGGACAGATTTCAGCAAAGGGAATCTATGAAGTGCTCGACATGCCCTTAAGCGTCAAGGAACCGGATCAAGCGGCAATCGCTGGCGATTATCGGCAGTATCGGCGACGGCAAAAGAAGCTGTTCGGAATTTTGAGAATTCGTATAATAAGAACAGTCATGTAAACATAAAGATACATGTATTGCATTGTTTACATAAGCACTTAAGCCATCATTCATAGTGCTTTTATTCACTTATTAACTAGATGAATGTAAATTTTCGTGTACATTTTTAGTGGAGTTTAAGATGCAATAACTTCTTTGTACAAAAGGCACAAAGCCCTAGAGTCTGTTATAACTGCCTATTATAACAAACAGAAAATTAATGGTATGGAAATTGCATGAAAATATAGTCGATATTTGTTTTTTTATGCATTTAAGCCCATATGCTTAGCGAGTCAGTTAGCTCAGAAAACGCTTTTTAATCGCACAATATTATTGGGACGTAATAATGGGT
>NZ_AGAF01000007.1 GCF_000224515.1 Desulfosporosinus sp. OT
ATCGACTCGGCGTAAAGCCATCGTTACTACCTGGCTGCCGCTCGCTTCCAACACTTGGGGCACTATTTCATGAGAAGAAAATTTACCAGTTCCTACAAACAGTCGGCTATGTAAATTCACCCCTCCGATGAGTAGACTGTCAGCCGAAGGATTAACACTCTGTGTATTATCATTCACGTTATTAGCCACCTCCCATAAAAATTAAGATTTCCAACCTGTCGTCAGCATGTAAAAAAGTACTCTGCCAATGTTCTTGAGTTAGGATTTTACCATTGAGCTCCACGACCGCCGCTTTTAGGGTCACCGCTTTGTTTTCGAGAAACTGGAATACAGTACATTCTGAGAGAATTTCCTGTGCTTCACCGTTTACAGTAATCTGCAACGAAACGTCCTCCTTTCGCTTGTTCACACGTGTTTGCTAGTCAGTTCTTGTCTTACTGTCATGGCACCAGGGAAGGCGTAAAACATAGAGGGAACTTGGCTATTGTCGAGCTTTGCGAAGGCGGTCGTCTTAGTCGCACTTGTGCATCCAGAAACACGTTTTGACTAGTATAAAAAAATGAGAACTGCGGGAAGCAGTTCTCACTTATATTCCTGTATAAGTAAAAAAATTAGCTTTCCTCCGCTGGTATTAACCAGATCAGGTTCAAAGGGATCGAGTTTCCTCATCTCAGCCCGTAGGGCACCCCTAGCAAACAAACATATTCAGTTAAGCAGGCATTAATACTTATCCTGTGTCATTAGTGATTTATCCTCACAGTCCTGGGTGGTTAAGTTAAGAATAGATCATCCCCGCTTTTTCCACTCAAACCGGGGTGGCTATCAAATCGTACGGTACCAACTGGAATTTTATGTTGTACAGCTTCAACAATTTTTGCCGTTCCAATGTTACCAAACCCTCCGCATAATTCCAACGCCTGAACTCCTTCAGTAACTAGTTGCTGTGCAAGATTAACAGCTTCCTGATAGTTTTGGACTCCCCGTATGAGTAGGGTAACCTGTGGAGTTTGAATATCCGCCTGATGTTGTAATGGGTCGGCTTGAGGTGCAAGGAAAATAAAGGCAGCTTTTAATGACAATTAAATCACATCCTCTCCATACTAAAATTCATTTTGAGATTCACAGAGTAGAATAGGATAACAAGCAGCAACCTGTGATAACAATAATAAAATATGCAATTCATATGCCAAGAAGTTTCAACGGGCTTTGGCATGTGAATTGCATTATAAATGAAACAAAATTAAGAATAAAAATACAATAGAAGATAATGCGGTCCTTTGTAGTAACTAAAGGCTAAAATTGTCGAAATTCCTAGCGTATCTTAATGAAAAGAGATCATGTCCACTGTTCGCTTTCCGATCACTGTTCGAAAATCGAACAGTGGACATGATCAACAACCTCAAAATTAATTAAAGGAGGACTATAGCTGATGAATTGGCGACTACTCGACAACAATCCATTAAATGCGGCTGATCACATGGCTTTAGACGAAGTCTTGCTTGCTTCTCGAAGCACAGGAAAATGCCCAAATACATTACGTTTTCTCCAGTTTTCTCCCCGTTGTGCTCTATTGGGTTTACATCAAGCGGTAGAGTTAGAAATTGATGAAGGCTATTGTCGAAGAGAAAGTATTGAAATCAACCGTCGTATCACAGGAGGGGGAGCAATTTTTTGGGGACCGTCCGAACTTGGATGGGAAATTTATGCGGGTAAAGATTGGCTGGCGGGAAGAAATCTTGATGAGGTTTATAAGCTGTTGTGTGAGGTTATGGTTAAAGCTTTGGCCGATCTTGGAGTAAAGGCAATGTTTCGTCCCCGTAACGATATTCAAGTTGGTAATCGTAAGATTTGTGGTACAGGGGGGGCAGAATTAGACAATGCCTTTGTCTTCCAGTGTTCTTTACTCGTCGATTTTGACGTTGAGAGCATGGTCAAGGTACTGAAAATTCCAATGGAAAAAATAAGTGATAAAAATATTAGCGCAGTAGAGGACCGGGTAACGTGGCTTAAAAGAGAGCTTGGTCAGGTTCCAGATATGTCCAAGATCAAAGAAGCCATTTGTGCGGCATTCGCATCGGTTATGGATATGCAATTTATTAGGGACGAACTTAATCCATGGGAAGAGGCATTATTTCGAGAGAAAAGAATGTATTTTAATTCGCCTGAATGGATTTATAAAGTTTGTTTACCAACCGAGGCGGGAGAAATAAAGGAAGCTTGCCTTAAAACACCAGGCGGATTAATCCGGGTGCTTGCCAAGGTGGAGTTAAAGGCACGAGTTTTGAAAAGCGTATTAATTAGCGGGGATTTCTTTACACATAATCCGTCGATCATCTTCGAGCTGGAGGCCCGTTTAAAGGATTGTCCCCTGGAAGGGGATAGAATCGAGGAGATAGTCAGAGCTTATTTTAAGGCTTACCCGGATCAAATTCCCGGTGTGAGTGCTCAGGATGTGGAGTCATGTTTACGCAGCGCCTTAAGATGAACGCCGAGTTTGAGATTGACGAGCTTCCTATTTTGGCTGAAGCTGACGTTGTTGTAATCGGAGCTGGTCCAGCGGGTAGCTCCGCAGCCGCTACAGCGGCTCTTGGTGGGGTTTCGGTGTTAATGTTAGAGAAAAAAGAGCAGATAGGTTTACCAGTTCAATGTGCAGAGTATGTACCATTGAGTTTAGCTGCAGAAGTACCTGTTCCAACGGATTGCATAGCTCAAAGGGTTGAAGGTTTCATTACCTATATTGATCGAGAGCAAGTGGCTCAAACACGAGCACCCGGTTACATACTTAACCGAGATGTCTTTGATCGTTATTTAGCTGAGAGAGCGGTTCAATCTGGGGTTAAGTTATTCACTCAAGCACAGGCAGCAGCGGTTACGGACCAGGATGTTATAATCAATGAACAGGGAAATTTATCCATGGTTAAAGCGAGAATTGTTATAGGCTCGGAAGGACCTAAATCCGTAGTAGCCCAGGCGATGGGTTGCCCGCCTCAGGCTTTGGCCTATGCTAAGCAAATCACGGTCAAGTTAAGGAAAAGGTCGTCATGGGCTCAAATTTACTTTAGTCCGTCCATCCCCGGCGGATATGCCTGGCTCTTTCCTAAAAATGATCTCGCAAATGTCGGGGTTAGCATTGATTTGAGTTTAGGAGGAAATGTAGCAAGAGCTTTAGCGGAATTTCAACAATATTTAATTAAAGAAGGGGTAATTAGTAAAGAAGTAATGAGAACGACTGGCGGAGCGATTCCTATCGGAGGACCGCGGTTAAGTATGCAACAGAAAAACCTAATGTTAGTTGGGGATGCAGCAGGACATACTCATCCAATCAGTGGAGAGGGGATTTTTCCGGCAATAGTGGCCGGAAAAATAGCGGGTTCTTTAGCTGTTGACAGTATTCGAACGGGTGATCTTAACGTGTTAACGCAGTATCCTCGGCAGTATTTAACAAGATTTGGGGAATTTATAGAAAGGGGTTTTAAAAGAAAAATCGAATATAATATAAATTGGGAAAAGACGGATTTTCCCGTCTTAGTACGAAAAACTTGGTTTGCATTTCCGGAGTACTTTGAATCTTAGGCAATATAGTTTAACTGTCCTACTGAAGGATTATTATGTCGTTCCAGCAACGTTTTTCCCGCTAAGGGTAAGGGCTAGATTTTTTGCATTAGAGGGG
This sequence comes from Desulfosporosinus sp. OT, assembly GCF_000224515.1. Lineage (GTDB taxonomy): Bacteria > Bacillota > Desulfitobacteriia > Desulfitobacteriales > Desulfitobacteriaceae > Desulfosporosinus. The sequence continues at coordinate 3,671 of NZ_AGAF01000007.1, forward strand.
CTTAAGGCATGTGCTTCTGTACAGGCCTCATTTAATGTATTAAAATCCATCCTTTTTCCGAGGAGGGAGTATTCCAACCGACGCAAAAGTAAGGGAGAAATTAAGCCATTGGAGTCACTCAAGGTTATTTTGCTAATTTGTTGATCAGCAAGGACTAAACGGCAGGTAAGGTTAGTGCCATCAAGAGAGACTTTATATTCTCTGATATAACAGTTTTCCGCTACTTTAATCTCCCGATAGGGGAGGCGGCGCCCGGCTTCCATGAGCCATTCTTTGGATTGAAACATTGGGGTGAGTTTTTGGATCTGTTCAAGAACTTGATTGTCCAGTTGAGTTGAAGTAAGTGAGAAGGTTCCTGCGAAGTTAGTTTTGAGCCTTTCGATAACTTCCTCACTACTTACGGCTCTTCCCATTTCGGACTGTAATGTCGTGAGGTTTGCTTGCATTTGATGTAAATACTCCTGGCGGAAACCCTCTGATGGGACACGGATAATAGAAGACATAACCTCATAATTGAAATCCAGTAGAATGTTTCCTACCAAGACATAACACTCTCCGATTTGACCTGCACCGTTGCCGGAAATCTTTTTGGAGTTAATAATTAAGTCACAAGGCGAGCGTAACTCCGCCGCTAAGTTGAAATCTTGAAGAGTTTGCACTACTGGTTCAAGGAACTTTCTGTAAAAACGCTCCCGGTTGATGGGGACGTTTGAATTATTTCGGTTAAGGACAATTTGAAAAAAAACCTGCCTGTGATCTAAATATACGACCCCTCCTCCAACTTCACGACGGAAAATCGGGATGTTTTGTTCTTTACAAGTCAAAAAATCGACTTCGCTGGGCATATCCTGATGGAACCCGACACAGACATAAGGTGTTGCCGGAGTACAGAGTATTAGTGCTTCCCGGTTTAGGTGGGCAAGTGCGTGATAAATAACCTGCGATTCAAACCAGGTAACGAGGTTAAGATTATAAAATTCCATAACGAGAACTCCTATCATAAATTTGCTCTTATAATTCCTTGTTGCAAATTCCATGCCAAAGAAAATTAAACAAGTAGGGGTAGCTAATCGTTAAAAGCATTTTCGTGAGTAGAAAAGGTATGCAAGGAGGGGCTTAAGATGTCCATGCAATCCGTAAAATGTGTAGAAGATTCGTTAGGGGTGTGGAGAAACTTTATCGAGGGTGGTATGGGCGATGCAGCGGTTACACGCTCGGAGATTCTTGAATCGTGGCAGCGCTGTAAGAAACTTGGTATAAACCCATATGAGGGCATAGGTAAAGATCCATTGGACCAAGAAAAACTACAACAACTAATTAATCATAACTCCCAATTAGTAGAGGTCGCCAAACCCTTCATGCATACCGTTTACCAAAGTGTTAAGGGTTCGGGATTCATGGTCGTGATTACAGATAAGGAAGGGAGGATTTTGCACACTTGCGGAGATTCTGGGATTCTGGATAAGGCTGCAAGTACAATTCGGTTTATAAAGGGTACGGATTGGTCGGAACAGGCAGTGGGGACTAACGCGATCGGGACAGCGTTGGTGATGAATAAAGCCATTCAAATATCTGGTACTGAACACTTTTGTCAATCGCATCATTACTGGACGTGTTCTGGAGCACCGATTCATAATCCTCACGGAGAGGTTATCGGATGCTTTGATATCTCCGGCCCCGCCGAATGTGTCTATTCTCATACTTTTGGAATGACTGTGGCGGCGGTTGAGGCCATAGAAAATCAATTGCGGAAGGAAGAAATACAGGAGGAAAAGAACCGAGCATATGAACTATTGAGTGCAGCAACAGAGAGTGTGACTGAGGGCTTGCTGGCTGTTGATAATGAAGGGCGGATTATTCATATCAATCCGGGTGCCCAAAAAATATTAGGTTTGAGCGAAAAAATAGAGACAGGCCAACTTCTGAAATCGATCCTTGGCCCTAACGAGAAGTTCAGTGAAATGGCTAACCAACTTCTCTGGAAAACGGATGTGGAAATTGTGCATGATCAAGGACGGGATCGAATTCATTGTATATGTACAGCCCGTCCATTTTATAAGAAGGATGGCTCAATAGCTGGCGTGGTGTTTACCTTGCGGGAAATAAATAAGGTTCGCCGTTTGGTAAACAGGATGGTAGGAGCCACTGCCCGTTTTCATTGCAAGGACATTATTGGAGAATCTGAGGTTATGAAAAATGTCTTGAAATTAATTCCAGTCGCTGCAAATTCCCGATCCAATGTACTTTTGACAGGAGAAAGCGGTACAGGGAAGGAATTGTTTGCCCAAGCAATTCACAATCACAGCAGTCGCTCGGATGGCCCGTTTGTTGCAGTCAATTGCGCAGCCCTGCCACGGGAACTCATTCAGAGTGAACTCTTTGGATATAATGAAGGAGCCTTTACTGGAGCAAAGCGAGGGGGAAATCCAGGAAAGTTTGAAATGGCCAATGAGGGGACCATCTTTCTGGATGAAATCGGTGATATGCCCATCGAATTGCAGGTAAACCTTTTGCGGGTTTTGCAGGAGCGGAAAGTAACGAGGGTTGGTGGAGAAAAGGTAATTCCCATTAACATCCGGATTATTGCTGCTACCAACAAGGACTTGGTTAAGGCTGTTAAGGAAGGGCGTTTCCGTCAAGATTTGTATTACCGTTTACATGTCTTAAGCATTCAAATCCCACCCTTGAGAGAGAGAGGGAGAGATATTGAACTCATAACGATGCATCTAATAAACGTTTTCTCGGAAAACCTAGATAAAGAGATTAAAGGCGTTGAGCCGGAATTCCTTGAGACCATTTGTAAGTATTCATGGCCAGGAAATATAAGGGAGTTGCAAAATGCTGTGGAATATGCCATGAATGTGGCTGAAGGGGAATATCTCAGCGTCCATGATTTGCCAAATGACATACGCTGTCAGCCTATGTTCATGCAGAATGTTGGAAAAGTAATCTCCTTAACAGAAATTGAGAAAATCACCGTTGAGTCCACGTTCAACAAATTCAATGGTAATATCACACAAACAGCAAGGGCACTGGGAATTGGACGCAATACGTTATATGACAAGTTGAGAAAATTGGGGGTTAGAGCTTAGACGATTAGCAAGGAGGGAAATATTAATGGATTTTAGCAGAGAGGAAATTAATTTACTGGATGTTATTGACTTAGAATTTTTGCAGCAGTTTCAGGACACCTTTGCTCGTGTTACGGGTGTTGCCGCTTTAACACTTGATAAGAATAACAACCCAGTGACTCGGCCGATAAATTTTAATGATATTTGTATGAAGTATAATCGAAGCTGCTCTGAAGGTTTGAAACGATGTGAGATTAGTGATAAGAAAGGTGCTGAAGAATCAACCAGAACCGGAAAGCCTGCGGTGTACCACTGTGAAAATGGCATGGTTGATTTTGCCGCTCCTATTATGCTGAACGGTGTACGAATCGGAGCAATCCTGGGAGGACAGGTCTTATCAAAACAACCGGAAAAGGAAAAGTTTATAAAACACGCCGAAGTGTTTGGAATAGATCCTGATGAGTATTTAGAAGCTTTAAATAAAGTCAAAATTATTCCGGAAGAAAAAATAAAGGAAGCGGCAAATTTACTTTATCTAGTAAGTTCTAAAATTTCAAAAATGATAGCAAATCAGTTACGCAAGGAAGAACTTCAAGAGGAAAAAAACCAGGCCTACGAATTGTTGTCTGCCGCGACCAGTAGCGTTAGGGAGGGATTGATGGCCGTAGACAACGATGGAAAGATCATTCATATTAATCCAGCAGCTTTTGCCATTATGAAATTGTCTGACAAAGATGTCGTTGGCAAATCATTGAGTTTGATTCTTGGTCCTAACAATAAATTTAGTGAAATAGCCAAAAACTGCATTTGGAAAACTGATGAAGAAATTGTCCTGGATCAAGGCGGCGAGCGTATTCATTGCACAAGTTCTTCCCAGCCGATTTTGAAGGAAAACGGGACTATCGTTGGCGTAGTGTTTACGTTGCGGGAAATAAGAAAGGTGCGCAGCTTAGTCAACAGAATGGTAGGGGCAACTGCCCGCTTTACCTGTGAAGATATTATTGGGGAAAGTGAGGGAATGAAGAAAGCATTTAAGCTGCTCTCGGTTGCGGCTAATTCCCGTTCCAATGTATTACTTACTGGTGAAAGTGGAACTGGTAAAGAGCTGTTTGCCCAAGCAATCCACAATCGTAGCGGTCGCTCGGAGGGGCCGTTCGTGGCAGTCAATTGTGCAGCCCTGCCACGGGAACTCATTCAGAGTGAACTCTTTGGCTATAATGAGGGAGCTTTCACCGGGGCTAAGCGGGGAGGAAATCCTGGTAAGTTCGAACTTGCCAATGAGGGGACTATCTTTCTGGATGAAATTGGCGATATGCCCATGGAATTGCAAGTAAACCTTTTACGGGTCATACAGGAACGGAAAGTAACGAGAGTTGGCGGAGAAAAGGTGATTCCTGTTAACGTCCGGATTATTGCAGCTACCAATAAAGATCTGATGAGGGCTGTCGAGGAAGGGCGTTTCCGAGAAGATTTGTATTACCGCTTAAATGTATTAAAAATTCATATCCCGCCCTTAAGGGAGAGAGGGAAAGATATTGACCTCTTAACCATTCATTTAATAAACATTTTCTCGGAAAACTTGGGTAAAGAGATCGATGGAGCTGAGCTGGAGTTTTTCGAGGCCGTTCGTAATTATTCTTGGCCTGGGAATGTAAGAGAATTACAAAACGCGGTGGAATATGCCATGAACATGGCTGAGGGGGAATATCTCAGTGTTACGGATTTACCCTGCAGCATACACCGGCAACCGGACTTTTTGAAAGAGGTGGGGGAAGTCATCTCCTTAACGGAAATTGAGAAAATCACCGTTGAGTCCACGTTCAACAAATTCAATGGTAATATCACACAAACAGCAAGAGCACTGGGAATTGGACGCAATACGTTATATGACAAGTTGAGAAAATTGGGGGTTAGAGCTTAGTTTGTAAAGATGGATAAGTAATGTATGGAAAATGAACATACTGTTCGGTTTTCGAGCATGAAAAAGATGATGAAACCTCTTGAATAAGGGCTGCTATGCACTTCTTATTTAAGAGGTATTATTTTTTAGGATAATGATTTACTTAGGTTATTGATTCGAACACTAATTACATGATTCCTGGCCCGGTAAGGTCAGGGAAATTGCAAAATACCGTGGATTCGGACAGATTTACCGGGTAATCCATTAGGTTGGCATAATATTTGCAATATACTAAAAACTGGCCGAACAAATTAATACTAAGGAGGTATTTCGAGAGAATCAGAAAGAAAGGCGATTTATTGGGAGGTATATGGGTTTGGCTGCTTCAACCAATAAGGTCGGGAAGGGCAGTGAGATTATTAGCGCTAAGAAACAATTTGGTATATCCGTTAATCCGATCACGTTTGCAATGGCACACCTTGCAATAATTCTGGTAGTAAGTCTTGTGGTTTGGAATGTGTTTGCGGATCCAAAGCAAGGGATATGGAAACTGTACCCACAGCCCTTTGGTGCTGTCATGTTCTGGTTCATTTTAGAGGTCGTATTCCTGGCATTTAATGGTGAACTATGGCCTTTTCATCGGCTAAAGCAACCCCTAGCAGGATTAGTTGCATTTGTTACTGGGGCAGTTTTAGCTTTTCTTACAGTGGGAATACTCGTTTTCGGCATCGGAAGTTTTGAACCGGCTTTTAATCCAAGCGGAGCAGGTTGGACGGCAACCGGTATGATTGTCCTAGTGGGTTTTTACTTTTTCGGTATTTTACCAACAAATATGGGGCATTGGCCATGGGTGGATTTAGGGCTAAAGCAGCCATGGGTCGGGATTATAGAGTTCTTTGAAGGGTTTTTCCTGGCGTTTTTGGGTTATCTGGTATTAATTTATCCGAGCGTAGCCAGTTGGTCCCAGAGTGGAAAAGTAATTCTTCCCTTGGCCACAGCGGTCGGTTGGTTCTATTCAGTTATTGTCTCTTGGCTTACGACAGCTAATGCCTTAGATAACTGGCCGTGGAGCCGATTAGGTTCAAGAGCCAAAATGGCTCTGGGATCACTCTTTGGCAACTTTGTCATCGGTACAGGAATTTATTTCTTGTTCTTGGCTTTGCTGAGAAATTTTCTGATTCCCATTGAGGCGCAGAAATCTCTTGGAGTTGCGATTACAATGTGGCCAGCTCAATTAGGGGTGTGTATCTTGTTTTGGGTCTTAACGTGGGCAACGGTCTTTGACAATCAACCTCTAAATACCGTCTCGAAAAAGGTCGTTAGAGTAGTAATTACTTACGGCCTCGGGCTGATAACATTTTTGGTTTATACCCGGTGGTTTGCGATTTCGGTACTGCATGAAGCTGAGATCAGCAAAGGATTCGGTGGAGATCCTTTAACGTGGATCGATTTAATGATTTTAGTCATGTTGATTTATGCCGTATATTTTGGTTCTTATGGCTTAATCAAAAAGAATAAATAAGGTTTAGAAATTTTTAAAGGAGAGATGATCAATGAAAGCAGCAGTTTGGTATGGTAGAAAAGACGTTCGCGTAGTGGATGTACCGGAGCCACCGACACCGGGTGAAGGGTGGGTTAAAGTGAAGGTTAAATGGTGTGGAATTTGCGGTTCAGATCTCCATGAATACTTGGCCGGTCCGATTTTCATTCCCGTTTCAGCGCCAGATGCGCTCACAGGTAGTAAAGCACCAATTACTCTTGGACATGAATTTTCCGGAGAAGTAGTGGAAATCGGCCCGGGAGTAAAAAATGTTCAGGTGGGAGATCGGGTTGCGCCGGATGCTTGCCAAGTGTGTTGGGAATGTTATCATTGTAAACGCATGAATTACAGTATGTGTGAAAAATTGGCGTTTACTGGGTTGATGACAGATGGCGCCTTTGCAGAATATGTCAATGTACCAGCCTATACGCTGTATAAAATTCCGGATGATATGTCCTACGAAGTAGCAGCTGTCATCGAGCCGATAGCAGTTGGGATCCATGCCGTTCGAAAGGCACCTGTTATTGAAGGAGATATAGTCGTTGTGCTAGGCGCAGGAACAATTGGACTCGCGACATTACAAGCTGCTAAGGCTGCTGGAGCCAGCAAAGTTTATGTGATTGAAATGGCTAAAGCTAGAAAAGAATATGCTTTAAATATGGGGGCAACGGCAGTCTTCGACCCGAGAGAAGTAGACGTTGTTGCCAAGATCAAGGAGCTTACCGACGGATTAGGAGCGGATATTTCCTTCGAATGTATCGGGAATGAGAAGACAGCACCACTGGCCATACAATTGGCACGAAAAATGGGTAAAGTCGTCATGGTAGGTATCTTTGAACGTGAGAGTACGTTTAACTTTTTCGAGGTTACCGCTAATGAAAAAGAGATTATAGGATCCTTGGCCTATAATGGAGAGTTTAGTACGGCGATTGCGTTAATGAATGATGGCCGGATCCAGGGAGAACCCATGATTACAGGAAAAATTAAACTCGAAGATATTATTGAAAAGGGCTTCGACGAGCTGGTAAATCATAAAGAAGAAAATATTAAAATTTTGGTTTCACCGTTCTAAAATCTTTAACTCGTAAAAAAACGCCTAGGAGTATTTTAGACCTAGGCGTTTTTAAAATCCGATTGAAACAAGGCCATATCAATATGCTGTTGAATCCGCCAGGAAGACGGCCCTATTTTCGTTCAACGTTTGTCCATTCAAGAATTTCAGAAAACTACAAGGAACGGGGTAGGTAATATAGATGAAACTGAAGGGTAAATTAGACATTGAAGTTTTAAGAAAGAACTGGCTAATCGAATTAGAAGCCCATCCTGAAGAAATGGGCTCGATATTCTTTGTAGGGAAGAGTGTAAATTCCAGAGACATTAGGGTTACCAAAAGTTTTAACGCATTGCCTTTGTTGCTCCCTTACTGCGCAAAAAGTCCAACTTGTAAGTTTCGCTATACGGAAGGGTGTGAACGTTGTGGACGCTGTGACATGGGGGAAGCTTATCAATTAGCAGAGGAGTATGGGATGGAGCCGGTTACGATCCAGAACTATGAAATGCTTGAGCAGGTTTTACAAAGTCTGAAGGAACAAGGGTGCAGTGCTTTTATAGGAACGTGTTGTCAGACCTTTTTAGCTAAACACCGGCATGACTTTGAACGTATTGGCTTACAAGGCGTACTCATAGACATTGATAGTTCGACCTGTTATCACCTGGGCAAAAATAGGGAAGCCCATCAAGGGACTTTTCAAAACCAGACTCGTTTAAAACTTGATCTCCTTCGCAGAGTATTAAATATAGTAATAGTTTCAGATGAAGTTGGTTGCAATAATTGGGGATAAGTTATAAAAAGGGTTTTAGTATGGGGCATAAATGAAAAGTTGCTTAGGGAACGAATAGGATTTGTTCCCTAAGCAACTTTTTTGTACTAGTCCTTTTTGTTCCATACTTTCTGGAAGGTCCCCTCTCGCCATCACGGCACCTTGCCATCCGTGGCGGCGCTCTAATCTCGAACGTCCTATTCGAGTCATGGCCAGCGCATAAGTGCAACTAAGGTGGCCGCCTTCGCCAAGGCTAACGAGAAGGCTAATACGTGCGAAGACAGTGTCTTCGGGCGCCAGCCAAATTTTCTTTAAACCTGAATTTTAAACCAGCTTCAATGAAGTAAATACAACTCGTGCTGCAGGGTATTTCGGCAATATTATAGCTGTGATAGCTCGTGTTGAACTAACTCAAATTTCACAATAAACTGACAAATTGTTCAAAAACCGAACAGTGTTCGTTATTAGAACCGGTCGTTTGTGGCAACTTTTGTTGAATAGAGAGAATTAATAGCTCTAAACAATATTAGTCAACCCTTGCTAGCAAGTAGCTGCCTGCTTATTAATGCTAATTTCTGAAAATTTCCAAGGTTGGCATGCGGTTTGCATATTTAATGGTATTGTGGAGATTTTGCAATATCTGAATGAAATGGGCGTATAAGTTAATTCTACGCCTCTTGTCCTGAATTAGTTATTTATGGATGTAATGTAAAATCAGATCACGTTGAGCAGCAAAGACATGGTGGTTCGCAAAGGGGGGATGGAAGTAGCGGGTATGTTAGTGCCGTAGGTGATGTCGTTAAGGACGGTCGTATAGACTTGGACTCCTATGTTGATGGAACCAGGGCGGATATTAGCAAGTGTGTAACGAAAAAAACTTATTCGGATGAGGAGTGATTATAAGTGGCGCTTAATAAAGAACAAATGCTTGATTTATATCGTCAAATGCGTATGATCCGTGAATTTGAAGAAACTGTGGCGAAATTTTTTTCACAAGGTCAAATTCCTGGTTTTGTTCACCTGTACATCGGTGAGGAGGCTGTGGCAACCGGAGTGTGTGCGAACTTAGAAAAACAGGATTATATCGCTAGTACTCATCGGGGGCATGGACATGGAGTTGCCCGCGGAGCATCGATTAACAAAATGATGGCTGAGATTTTCGGTAGGGCCGACGGAGAATGTAAAGGAAAAGGCGGTTCCATGCATATTGCCGATGTAGAACTTGGTTTTCTTGGGGCGAATGGAATTGTGGGTGCAGGTTTACCCTTAGCAACCGGGGCCGGTTTTGCTGCTAAATATATGAAAACTAATGGAGTTGCAATCTGCTTTTTTGGGGACGCATCCTCAAACCGGGGTACTTTCCACGAGTCATTGAACATGGCGAGTGTTCAGAAATTGCCTGTAGTTTTCGTCAACGAGAATAATATGTACGGTATTTCTATGAGCCAGGAAAGGCATCAAAACATTACAGACATTGCTGACCGTGCAGGGTCCTACGGAATGCCTGGTATTGTCGTTGACGGCAATGACGTTATGGCTGTCTACGAAGCAGCAGAAGAAGCAATAAAGCGTGCTCGTGCTGGTGGAGGGCCTGTTTTAATTGAATGTAAAACTTATCGACATCACGGCCATTTTGAAGGGGATCCCTGCGTATATCGGAGCGATGAAGAAGTGAACGCCTGGAAAGCGAAAGATCCTTTGCCACGGTTCGCGAACCGTTTACAAGAAATGAAAATGGCTACAGAGGCAGAAATTAGTCAAATCGATACCGAAGTAAAAAAGATTATTGCTGATGCGGTTGAGTTTGCTCAGAATAGTCCTGTACCGTCTCTTGATGAACTAACGACCGATGTTTACTGCGACTAAGGAATTTGAAGGGGTGAGATTATTATGGCAGAAAAGACGTATTCCCAAGCGATAAATGAGGCTCTCGAAGAAGAAATGCGTAGGGATGAGAAAGTTTATATATTAGGAGAAGATGTTGGGGCATTCGGTGGGTGTTTTGGAGTAACAACTGGTCTCCTTGAAAAATTTGGTGCTGAAAGAGTGTTGGATGCACCGATCTCTGAGACCGCCATCATGGGTTCAGCTGTAGGGGCTGCAGTCGCTGGTTTGCGCCCGGTTCCAGAAATCATGTTTGTGGATTTCGTAGGTGTCTGTCTCGATGAGTTGCTTAACCAAGCCGCAAAGATGCATTATATGTTTGGTGGCAAGGCTAAAGTTCCGCTGACGTTAAGGATGGCCTGCGGAGCCGGAGTGGGTGCAGCAGCCCAACACTCTCAGAGCCTTGAAGCATTTATGTGCCATATTCCTGGGCTTAAAGTAGTTATGCCTGCGACTGCAGCAGATGCTAAAGGTTTGTTGAAATCGGCCATCCGTGATGATAATCCGGTTATCTACTTGGAACATAAAGCCCTCCTTGGGGTAACCGGGGAAGTTCCTGAAGGGGAGTATACTATCCCACTTGGCAAGGCGGATATCAAACGGGAAGGAAAAGATGTCACGATCTTAGCTTATTCTATGATGCTTCATAAAGCGTTAGCGGCTGCGGAAACCTTAGCTCAAGAGGGAATCGAAGCAGAAGTGATTGATCCTCGTACGCTTGTACCGTTTGATAAGGAAACGTTGTATAAATCGATAGAAAAAACCGGACGCCTGGTTATTGTGCATGAAGCTGTCAAACAGGGAGGATTTGGCGGGGAAATCGCCGCAATGGTTGCTGAAGAATGTTTTGATTCTCTCGATGCTTCAATTAAAAGGGTAGCGGCACCCTTCAGCCCTATTCCTTTTGCCTCAAACTTGGAAGCGGCCTATATTCCGGATGAGGCAAAAATTATTGAAGCGGTGAAATCCTTTTTCTAGCACCAGTGTACTAAACTCATTCTTCGAGAAGGGCGGCCGATCTTCGGTTGCCCTTAGCTCTTGGGTAGGAGGTGAAGAATATGATTGCAGGAATTATTGCCAATCCCGCTTCAGGAAAAGATATCCGCCGTTTGGTGGCTCACGCCACGGTCTTTGATAATCAGGAAAAAGTGAATTTGATCCGGAGAATCTTGCTTGGGCTTCAAGCGGCAGGGGTTCAAAGGGTTTGGTTTATGCCGGATTATTTTGGCTTCTATGAACAGGCTTTAGATGTTTTCACCGGTGAAAATCAATTAAGCATGGAAACAAAGCTCTTACCTATGCAGTGGAAGGCGAATCAAGAGGATTCGCAGTTGGCAGCAGCCAAAATGGTTGAAATGGGTGTAAGTTGCTTGGTAACCCTAGGTGGTGACGGAACAAACCGAGTTGTATCTAAAGGAGCCGGGGAGGTTCCGATCATGCCTGTTTCGACAGGAACCAATAATGTTTTCTCGGTTATGGTGGAAGGAACAATAGCGGGCTTGGCAGCTGGTTTAGTGGCAACAGGTGCGGTAGAACAAGAGTTTTCGCTTATTCGGACCAAAAAGCTGATAATCTATATCAACGGTAAAGCGGTGGATATAGCCTTAATAGATGCTGTTGTACTAGCTGAGCAGTTCGTCGGTTCCCGGGCCATTTGGGACATTGGTAAGATCAGGCAGATTGTGGCTACGTGCGGCGAGTCCTTTCATATTGGTATTGCGGCAATCGTCGGTGCCCTGCATCCCATCAATAAGCGGGAAGCCAAAGGGATCAACTTAATCATCACAGAAAGTGGCGAGCAAACGCTGGATTCAACTCAAGGCTCTTCAATCCAGGTAAAAGCAGCAGTAGGACCTGGTCTGATTCGATCGGTTCCTGTTCATTCCTACGAATTAATGAGCCCCGGTCAGAAAGTCGTTGTAAATCATGTCCCTTGTGTTATAGCGGTTGATGGAGAAAGGGAGATTTTGGTTGGTCCAGAAGACTTTGCCGAAGTAGAACTAGTGCAGACAGGGCCGTTTGTGGTCGATGTCCAAAGTACCTTAAACCGTGCTGCCCAAAAAGGTCTATTCATAAATCGTTAAATTCTTCTAAACAGATACTCTTCTAAACTCTCATGCCCCTTTGGGGCCCAAACTATAATGAAAATATAAAATTGGAGGTAAAAGAAAAATGGCACATATCATGCTTATGCCTAAATTAGGTTTAACAATGAAAAAAGGAAAAATAGTAAGCTGGCTAAAAAACGAAGGGGAGGCGGTTGCCCTAGGAGAAGCTCTTTTAGAGGTGATGACGGAAAAAGTTAATATTAATGTTGAATCACCTTATAATGGAGTACTTTATAAGATTATTGGTGCTCCAGGCTCGAGCTATCCGATCTCTGTTCCGCTTGCTGTTTTGGCGGAAGAAGGGGACGACGCCGCTGCCTTAGAAGCCGCTCTGGATGAGGCGAAAAGTGCTTTGCAAGCGGCCCTAGCAGGCGGGAATGACGGAGCAGAGAAGAAGAAAGAAGCAAAACCTGTTAAGCCTTTTGGGGTTTTTTCCGGTGCTAGCAAGGTATCTCCTCGTGCGGCTAAACTCGCCGCTAACGAAGGTATTGCGCTTGAATTAATTAATGGCAGCGGTCCAAACGGCAAGGTTGTTGAAGAAGATGTCTTAAATTACATCGCTCAGGTTAAGGGAGAGACAACTTCGGAACTGCGTCCAATTGATCCTCAGAGCATGCGGGGCGTCATAGCGGATCGTATGATTAAGAGCCGGAGAGAGGCTGCCCATGTCACTCTCATGAAAGAAGTGGATATGACCTCGTTAAAAGATGTGCGAGAGCAATTAAACGCGTTGGGCGCGGACAAACGTGTAAAATTCTCCTTTACAGATTTCCTTGTTAAGTTTACAGGACAGGCTTTATCGGAATTTCCGCTTGTGAACTCGCGGAGCACCGCTAAGGAAATTGAATTAGCCAAATCGATCAATGTTGGGGTAGCCGTCGCGTTGGAAGAGGGGCTCGTCGTTCCCAATGTGAAAAATGTTCCGATTCTTTCCCTTGAACAAATTTCGGCCAAAATTAAAGACTTGGCAGCGCGAGCTCGCAATTCTGAACTTGACCCGTCAGAGATAGAACAAGGGACCTTTACGATTACCAATTTAGGGGCCTACGGGGTAGAGGGGTTCACACCTATTATTAACCGTCCGGAAACTGCCATTCTCGGTGTTGGAACGATAAAACAGAAACCAATAATGGTCGATAGTCGCTTAGAAAATCGCTTTTTTATGACGCTCAGCCTTTCTCTCGATCATCGGATTATTGACGGTTCACTCGCAGCAGATTTTCTAGGCCGTCTAATAGAAATGTTGGAGAATCCCTATCCTTGGTTCCAGTTACAACCGCAAGCCAATGATGATCTTCTCATCAAGACTGGAGGCAAAGAAACACCTTATGACGTGTTGGAATCGTTCTCCACTGGGTTGGAAGCGTTGAAAGAAGAAGCTCCAGAATTGGCGATTGGCTTTGAAAGCCTCATGGCGCCAGTCTTTTGCGAAGGCGAATTGGGGATCATGGAAAAAGAGTTAATGGCAGTGGCTATCGCTATTTATACCAAATGTGAGTTCTGTATTGCCGCTCATGTTTATAATGCCATGAATGCCGGAGCATCTGGTGATCAAGTGTTGGAAGCAGCTGGAGTGGCTGTCGCTTTTGGGGGCGGCGCGGCTATGGCTTATACCGTAACAAAAGTTCGTGCATGTATCAAAGCCTTTGGCGGTTAAAGAAAGCGGGGATAACCGATGGTCGGATCTTTTCGCCCCACGTATCTTCTTGACCTAGGGAAAGCGGACTATAAACCAGTTTGGCAACTTCAGAAGAATCTACAAGATCTCAGGATTAGGGGTCAGGTCGCGGATAGCTTAATCTTGGTCGAACACCCTCCCACAATCACGTTGGGGAAAGCCAGCAGCAGGGAACATATTTTGGCTAGCGAAGAATGGCTCGCTGCTCATGAATTCCAGGTTTTCCAGATTGAAAGGGGAGGAGATGTTACTTTTCACGGCCCAGGTCAACTTGTTGGCTATCCGATCCTAGATCTCAATAAATACAATAAAGACGTTCATTTGTTAGTTAATAAATTAGAAGAAATGTTGATTAATACGCTTTCTGCCTTTGGAGTCCAAGCGGAGCGACGTGTTGGGTTCCCTGGAGTCTGGGTCGGGGAGAAGAAAATTGCCAGCATTGGCTTAGGGGTCAATCATTGGGTGACAATTCACGGTTTTGCTCTTAACGTTAACCCGGATTTGTCTCAGTTTAAGACCATTGTTCCTTGCGGCTTACCTGGTGTGCAAATGACTTCGCTTGCCGAAGAGCTGAACCGCTCGATTAGCATTTCCGAGGTCAAAAATAGGGTCATTGAAGAAATGTGTGCACTTTTTCAATGGGAAATTCGCTCTCTATCCCAAGACGTGGAGAGATTGTTGGTTGTTGACGGCCTAAAAGCACAGGCTTTTCGACCAAGTTGGTTAACGGTTCAGGCTCCTTCGTCGGGTGTGATGGAAGAAATGGAAGGGGTTTTAGCAAAGGGTCGCTTGCATACGGTCTGTGAGGGAGCACGTTGTCCCAATGCGGGTGAATGCTTTGCTTTAGGTACCGCCTCGTTTATGATTCTTGGCGACGTCTGCACCAGGGGATGCCGTTTCTGCGCAGTAAGCAAAGGAATCCCCTGTCCTCCTGATCAGGCAGAAGCTGAAGCAGTGGCGGAGACCGTCAAAACCCTTAAACTTAAACACGCAGTCATCACATCAGTGACTCGGGATGATTTACCAGACGGAGGAGCAGGGGAGTTTGCCCGAGTTGTGAGAGCCTTGCGCCACAAGACTCCCCAAACAAGTATTGAACTGTTGATTCCAGATTTAGCGGGATCAGAACAAGCGCTGGAAACGATTGTTGCCGCTAAGCCAGAGGTCATCGGTCACAATATCGAAACGGTACCCGAGCTTTATCCTCGCGTTCAGCCGGGGGCAAATTATGAGCGCTCGTTGAAGGTTCTGGCCGATGTTAAAAGACTTGCTCCTGCGATCAAAACTAAAAGTGGTTTAATGGTTGGCCTTGGAGAGAAAACACAGGAAGTTTGTCGTGTTATGGAGGACTTGCGCGCAGTAGGGTGTGATTACCTTACTATCGGTCAATACCTGCAACCCACGCCTAAACATCTGCCGGTAAAAGGGTTCATACCTCCAGGTATGTTTGCTTGGTATCGGGAGCAGGCCCTCGAACGTGGCTTTAAAAAAGTGGAATGTGGCCCATTAGTCCGCAGTTCTTATCATGCGCAACCATAACGGAGGTGGAAACTATGGCAATTATTGAAGGTTACAATTTACCCGATGACCTCTACTATACTGAAGATCATGCCTGGGTGAAAGTAGAAGGAAATTTAGTCAGAGTCGGAATGAATGATTTTGCCCAGAAATTAGCGGGAGATATCTCGTTTGTTAAACTACCTAAAGTCGGTAAAGACGTACCAATAGGTAAACTTCTCAGCTCTATGCAATCGGGAAAGTGGGCGGGACGTATCGAGGTACCTGTAACAGGTAAGATCGTAGAGGTCAATAAAGAGTTATTGCATGAACCGCAAAAGATGAACCAGGATTGTTATGGAAATGGTTGGATCGCGCTGATTGAGCCTAGCAATTTCCAGGAGGACTTAGGCAAACTCATGGATGGGGTTAAAGCCGCAGAGTGGCTTAAGGGGGAAATTGCCCGGAATGTTCCGGGTAAGGAGGGGTAGTCATGGAACAAGCTTTGCAAAAAATATGTGGGTCAAGGGCTACAACCGACCCTTTTGAACTTGCTCCCTATGCTCATGATGTCGCCTATGTTCCCGCTATCTTGGTCAATTTGCTTACCAATCCCCTACCTAAAGCCGTGGTTCAGCCCATCTCGGCAGAAGAAATCTCTAGTTTGATCAAGTGGGCAAAGCAAGGCAAAATACCAGTTACAGTCCGGGGCGGAGGCTCTACCGCCTATTTTAATTGCATTCCGATGAAGAGTGGTTTAGTGATTGATACGAATCGCCTCCAAGGATTTTCGGAAATTGAGCTAGACCAGGGGAGCCAGAAAAAAATGGTGTGGGTCAAAGCAGGGATGACTTGGAAAGACCTCGATGACGGATTGCGACAGCAGGGCTGTGCGGTGTGTTCTAGCCCCAGCAGTGCACCCTCCGCTACGATCGGAGGATGGGTTTCCATGGGAGGCCTAGGTATCGGCTCTGTCCCGTATGGCCCAATTCACGATCAAATTATGGCCCTACGGGGTGTGACGGCCACTGGAGAAATCGTGGAATTATCACGACCTGACAAAGGCCCGGCAAGGAACAATGGTTCTGAGCAATCAGGCTTGCAATTTAATGACTTGATGGGTACTGAAGGAACCCGGGGAATTATTACGGAGATTAAGTTGTTGGTGCGTGACGTTCCAGAAAAAGAGGAACATCTACTTGCCGTCTTTAATAATGAAACGGATACTGGGGCGATGATGTCTTGGTTGGGTGGAGAACATTTTACGTCTCTGTACAATGTTCATTTTAGTAGTCCGGAATTCATTATGTCGCTCCAGAAAGCTGGCTACGCTCATGAGATTCCCCCAGGAAAGTACAGCCTGGAAATTGATCTGGAGGGCAAGCGTGACGAAGTGGATCAAGCGGTTGCTCACATCCGAAAACAAGTGAAAGTTCTAGGCGGGACTTTATTGCCTGATGAAGTAGGAGCTGAGGAATGGGCCGATCGGTTTAAATCTCTCCGGCTTGAACAAACACTTCCTTCCCTCCTAGCGGCAGAAATGACACTCCCGGTCAGTAATTTTGCGGCCTTTTATGAGAGGTTAAGTAAATTGGGCCAAAAGACCAATACCCTGTGCGTTACGTATGCCCATCTCGTGTCTCCTGACATGGCCTTGGTGATGGTTCTTTATCCCTCAGATGAATTGAACCTGATCCGTTACATCGTTGATCTGAGTTTTACCAGCAATCTTTACAAGTTGGGACACAGCTTGGGTGGTAAACCTTATGTCATTGGCTTTTGGAATACTCCCTATTTAGGAAAAATATATGACAAGGGAGAAAGAGAACGCCGCCGCCAGCGCAAACAAGCGGCAGATCCCCACGCTATGCTCAATCCCGGAAAGGGTTACAATCCCCCGAATATTATTTTGAACAGCCATGTCTTTGGTTTGGCGATGATTATGATTGGTCTCTTTCGACCTATGGTCCTTAAAATCCTCAAAGGAGGTCAAGGACAATGAAAACGATTGAAGAACTTCGGGAGAAAATAGCCAAAACCAGTTATATCTGTGGTAGCTGCGGCAGTTGTCGAAGTGTCTGTCCCGTTTACCGAGAAATTGGTTGGGAATCCTCGGCACCTCGCAGGAAAATTGCTTTGGCCAAAGAGGTATTCCTGAAGAAAAAGGAGAAACAAGCCACAGATCAATATGCTCAGCGTTTGCAGGAGTGTACGCTGTGTGGTAAATGTGCGGAAATATGTGCAGCTGGGATTAAAACCCGTGAGCTTTGGTTGAATCTGCGAGAAGATTTAAGGGCTCGGGGAATGGAACATCAGAACTTAACCCAGATGGCTCTGCAAGTTAAAACGACTCACAATATCAGTACGTTTCCCAATGAAAATCGCCTTGACTGGGTGGATGATTTAGATGAGGTTGAAGTAGAGGTTTCCAAGGTCGGAAGTGAGGTCGCCTACTTTGTAGGATGTGTGTCTTCCTTCTATCCGATGTCGGCCGGAATCTCTCAAAGTATTGTCAGCTTATTGGATCGGGCAAATGTTCATTATACCGTGCTGGGAAGTGAGGAATGGTGTTGTGGCTTCCCCCTCCTCGCTTCGGGAAACTCTGAGCAAGTCCTTGAATTAGCCCAACACAATGTGGCGAAAGTTCGCGCTCTTGGTGTCAAAACCTTAATAACGGGCTGTGCCTCCTGTTATCATACCTGGACACACGAATATCCCACGATCCTCGGGGAAGATCTGGGCTTTGAGGTGCTCCATGCAACCCAGTATCTGGCTGGATTAATCCGTACAAAACAATTAGAACTAGGCAATATAGATGAGACCGTCACGTATCATGACCCCTGCGATTTGGGTCGCAACAGCGGAATCTATGACGAGCCCAGAGAACTTTTACAGGCCATGGAGGGGCTTAACTTTGTAGAAATGCCTCATCGCCGGGAGATGGCCGATTGTTGTGGTGGTGGAGGGAACCTAGCTGCTGTAGATAAGGAGTTAAGTCAAGCGATTGCTGTGCAACGGGTACGTGAGGCTGCAGCAACTGGGGCAACTATTTTAACCTCTGCGTGTCAGCAATGTGTACAGACTTTGCAAATGGCGGCAAGACAGGAGAAACTACCACTTGAGGTTTTAGATGTTACTGAGTTATTGTGGCGATCCTTGGAAGAATAGGATAACCCGCTACTGAAACAAGAGTAGGATATATAGCTACCTAAACTATGTAGAACGTTTGGCTACCTATACTATAATGATAGAGTGGGTGAAGATATGAAGATCGGAGAGTGGCATTTCCCAGAAGAATTACACTATGATGAACACCATCAGTGGCTCAAAAGGGAAGGGAATACTATCATCATAGGCTTAACCGATTACGGTCAATACACCAGGGGGGATATTTTGTACTTGAGTTTGCCAGAAGCCGGTACTCAGGTGAAGGCAGGAGAGGCCGTAGGTTCTCTGGAAACGGGAAAATGGGTTGGGCGTTTTTATGCTCCCCAGACAGGGGAAATCTGTGCCGTGAACGCGGAGGTCCTAGAAAACGCACGCTTGATTAATCAAGATCCCTATGGGCTCGGTTGGCTCTTTAAAATTAAAACTCATTCCTCTGAAGGGCAAATGCTGATGACCGTGGAGCAACTCAAGGTATGGTTAGACAGGGAGTTAGAAAGGGAGAAAGCCTGTGATGTCTAACACTCACGATTATCGTTCCCAAGGTGAACTTACCCAGGAGATAGAGGAAATGGGTTTAGAAAGTCCGGAGGTTATCCAAACGAGTCTTGCGGCCGCCATGACCCTCGGTTTAAAAGGCGGTACTTTTTATCGCGATGCCAAGCTCACCTGCTTAAACTTACTCCTGACTTATAAAGAGGGCTGTCAGGGACGCTGTGGGTATTGTGGTTTGGAACAAAAACGTTCCGAAAAAACTAAAGGAACAACCTTCATTCGGGTTGCTTGGCCCACCTACTCCTTTGATCTCATTCTTGAACGGACAAAACAATATCAAAGCTCTTTGAAACGAATTTGCCTATCCATGATTACCCATAAAAGAGCCTTTGAGGATTCATTAAATCTCGTATCCCGCTTACACAGGGAAGTCAATTTGCCGATTAGTATTCTGTGTGCCCCAACGTTGATCCACAAGACGGAAGACCTGCAAAAACTCAAGGAGGCTGGCGCAGATCAACTTGGGGTGTCGATTGACACAGCCACCGCAGAAATCTTCCAAAAATACCGCGGAAAAGGTGTACGAGGACCTCATCGCTGGGATCATTACTGGGAGATTCTAAGAAAGGGTGTTGCTGTTTTTGGACAAGGCCAGGTCAGTGTTCATCTCATTGTCGGTCTAGGAGAAAGCGAACAAGAGATGGTCAGGACTTTTCAGCAAGTCCACGATTTAGGCGCGGTGGTTCATCTCTTTTCGTTCTATCCCGAACCAGGGAGTGCTTTGTCTGAGAAAGCAGCACCCTCCCTTGGTCAATACCGCCGTATGCAATTAGCCCGTTATCTAATTATGAATGATTTGGCGAAGGCCACAACTATGCGCTTTAATAGTTCTGAACAAGTTTATGATTTTGGCATGGATGTCGAACCTTTTGTCGCATCCGGCCAACCTTTTCGCACGTCCGGCTGTCCCGGGAAGGATGGAGAAACGGCCTGCAATCGGCCTTATGGCAATGAACGCCCAGGTACGACCCTGGCCAATTATCCCTTTATTCCCAATATGCGAGATGTGGAGCAAATAAGAGGTGAACTCTACGTCGGGCTCATGGAGGGTGTTGAACAATTGTGAATTCGAGGGATGACCTGTTGAAACTGGCACTCCCTACTAGGGATTTAGAAGAGCTAAGGTGCTCCGAACTTCGTCAAAAGGATCCAAAAACGATGATCGAAAAGATGATTGTCGAAGGTTGGACGGAATTTGATCAGAGCGCAAACTTATCTGATCTACTAAAAGGCGCCTGGAATCTGCGCCGAAAATCCTTCCCTGATTTCATCCACTTTGCAGTTCCAGGCGGGAGGCACTATGATGGAAAGTATTTTAGCAATGCAGGTCGATTTCTCAATGTGAGCATCACAGGAATGGCCTGTGCTCTTCAATGTGACCATTGTCAGGGGACAATGCTGAATGGAATGATTCCGGCTCCAACCCCTGAAATACTTCAGGAACTGGGAACCACCCTGCGAAAAAAAGGCGTTACCGGGCTTCTTATAACAGGAGGATGTAATCATGAGGGACAGGTCCCCCTTAAACCTTTTTTAGCGGTAATTGCTTATCTGAAATCCCTAGACTTTACGATTCATGTGCATACGGGCTTAGCAGATAAGGAAACAGCAGTTGGGTTGAAACGGGCTGAAGTTGATAAGGTTTTTTTGGATATGATTGGTGATTCCGCTACAATTCGCAAGGTTTATCATCTTGACCGCAAGCCTAATGCTTATATAAATGCTTTAGAAATTCTGCTGGCCGAGAATTTAGATGTTGTCCCGCATGTGGTTCTCGGCTTAAACTACGGTAAAATCATGGGAGAAGAAAATATCATTCAAACGTTAAGTGACTATCCTTTGGAAACGTTGGTGTTAGTTGCTTTACGATCCGTGCCAGGTACTCCAATGGGCGGAGTCAGTGGACCAGATCCGGCTGAGATCGTCAGGATCACCGCTCAAACTCGTCTTTTGAATCCTTCGCTAAAACTTAGTTTTGGTTGTGCTCGACCTTATACTCAAAAGGCTTGGTTGGAGAGAGGGCTCATAGCGGCGGGTATCAATACCTTGGCTTTTCCACTGGATGAAACCATAGACTTCGCTTTAGCACATGGGTTGGAACCTGTCATGAGTGAAATGTGTTGTGGTGGACTGTAGGGGGAAAGTAGAACTAAAGTGGGGAGCGATTATAATGCCGATTGAACTTTTTGACCCGATAGCTGGAGATTATGACAACTGGTACGACACGGAAATAGGACGAGTAATCGATCAAGTTGAGCGGGATCTAGCTAGTCAGCTCTTTCAGCCATCCGGTTCCAAGATGCTAGAAATTGGGTGTGGAACCGGACAATACACCACTATGCTAGCAAAACAGGGGTATCATATCACGGCTGTAGATATTTCTGAAAAAATGATGGCCCAAGCTCGAGAAAAGATTGTGAACTCAGGCTATCAGGTTAAGTGGCTTAATGCGGATATTACTCAAATTATGGCTCAGCTTGAACAATATCATGGTATTCTTTCAATGAGTGCTTTTGAGTTTATTCCGAATCCGGAGGAAATTTTAGCTGGATTATTTGAGCATCTAGAGCCTAAAGGATGTCTGGTGATTGGAATTATTGCAGGAGAATCTTCCTGGAGTGAGTTCTATGGTAGGAAAGCTAATACAAAACCTGAATCCGTTTTTGCCCACGCACGATTTTACACGGAATCTGAAATTCGTCAATGGAAGGTAGGCGGACGGCTGGAAATCGGCAAAGCACTCTATTTTCCGCCTGAGGTGTCTTCGATAGAACAAGCTTTAACAATTGAAAAGCAAAAAAATACGAATCCTGGTTTTCTGGTCGCTAAGTGGGTCAAAGAATGAGCGTGGATATCTGATAAAAGAGAGCCACAAATTTCGGACTCTCTTTTATTTATTGCGTGGTTCAATCATAAGCGTGTACAGCTTATAATTGGTGTGACAAAGTGAGTATTACAATTCGTAAAACCTGTACCGTAAATGCCATAGGGTTAACTTAAAAGTTCAAAGGAGCAAGTAGCTAAGATTTTCATCCGACCAGCTACTTGCTCCTTTATTTACACTATTTGTCCATAATACGATTCATAAGACGCATCGAACACATTTCTCCGCACATTGTGCAGCTGTCCTGATGCTCGGGGGCGGACTCTTTACGATAGCGTTCCGGTTTTTCCCGGTCCAAGGCCAGGTCAAACATTTTTTCCCAATCCATAACTTGTCTGGCTTGGCTCATTTCCCTATCCCAATCGGCAGCTCCGGGTATCCCTTTGGCGATATCCGCGGCATGAGCAGCGATCTTGACTGCTATGATTCCTTCGCGCACGTCGTCTAAAGTCGGTAATCGAAGGTGTTCAGCCGGTGTCACATAACACAGAAAATCTGCTCCCACCGAGGCGGCTAAAGCTCCGCCGATGGCACTGGTGATGTGATCGTAACCGGGAGCAATGTCAGTGACCAACGGTCCCAGAATGTAAAAAGGGGCACCGTGGCAAAGCTTTTTCGCCAACTGGACATTGGCCACAACCTCATTCAAGGGAACATGGCCTGGTCCTTCAATCATGACTTGAACATTGCGTTGCCAAGCCCTCTGAGTTAATTCTCCCAGGACAATCAATTCGGAAATTTGGGCACCGTCGGTAGCATCGGCAATGCTGCCCGGTCGGCAGGCATCTCCTAGGCTTAGGGTCACGTCGTATTTAGCACAGATATCGAGGAGATCATCGAAATATTCGTAAAAAGGGTTTTCCTGCCCAGTCAGTTCCATCCAGGCATATAATAAGGAACCGCCCCGGGAAACAATGTTGGTGACCCGTGAGGTCTTCCGGAAGTGTTGAGCGGTTTCCCGGTTTATACCAGCGTGGATGGTGACAAAATCGACACCGTCTCGGGCGTGCTGTTCGACTACGGCTAAAAATTCTTTGGGAGTAATGTCTTCTAATTTTTTATCTAAATAACCAAGGGCATCATACATAGGAACCGTACCGATCATAGCTGGAGACATGTCAATAAGTCGGTGGCGGAATTCGACGGTTTTACCATAGTTGCTGAGATCCATAATCGCTTCCGCTTTCATATCTAAAGCCATGCGTACTTTACCCAGCTCACTATCGATGTTGGCACACTCTGGGGAGATGCCCAAGTTGACGTTAATCTTTGTTTTAAGCCCCAGACCAACGCCCTCTGGACTTAACGAAGTGTGATTATGGTTAGCAGGGATGGCTATGCTTCCTGCTGCCACCCGGAGTCTGATTTCTTCAGCACTCAAACCCTCTTTATCAGCAACCGTTTGCATGGCCGCTGTGATGACTCCATTTTTAGCTTGTTGCATTTGTGTACTCATCAAATCACGCTCTTTCAATAAGATTTCTCTAATGTTAGTGCTTGTATAATTTTGCAAATGATAATCTTGCCCACAATTTTCGATTTTTTGATTTTCAATGAATATTGGTTAATCCGTGAAGGATACGGGGACAAGGGGATGTTTTGTAATGAAAACCCTCGATTTTCATCCTTAGTGGTGCAAGGCTATCCTTGCATAAAATTTGTTTGACTTGGCATTAAAAGTCTAAGCTCTCAAAATACGTTGAAGACTCTTGATTTTGTCTGGGATATCTGGGTTACCCACAATCTCGCTAACTAAGGCGATAGTCCGAGCTCCCGCCTTGACGATTGCGGCTAGATTATGCTCCTTGATGCCGCCGATTGCGACAAAGGGGATCTCCAGATTCTTAACGACGTAGTCTAAATAGTCCAGTCCGACCGGATCACACACATCAACTTTGGTCTGGGTGGCAAATATCGGTCCTACTCCGATGTAATCAGCACCATCCTTTACTGCTGCTTGTGCTTGAGCGGGCGAATGGGTGGAAACCCCAATGAGGAGATTGGGGCCAACGAGCTCACGGACCTTGGACAGAGGCAAATCGTCTTGCCCAATGTGCACGCCATCAGCGCTCACGGCAAGTGCCAGATCTAAGTGGTCATTGATAATGAACAAGGCACCCGCTTGATGGGTCATAGCCCGTAGTACCAGACATTCCTCATACATAACTCTGACCTTTTTGTTCTTCTCCCGGTACTGAAGGATCGGGACGCCAGCGGCCAAAATCTCACCAGCCACTTCAAGATTGCTGCGGCCCAGAGAGTGGGGCTCGGAGGTAAGGGCATAGATACCAGCGGGAAGAGTGCGCTTTGTTACAGCTTTGTTCATAATGGGTCACTTCCTTCGTTCTACTAGTAAAAAAGTTTAACTGGACGATACCAGCCAGAGAAGATGACATTCTGGAAGTATAGAATATAACTAAGTCAGCCACCTGCGCTAAAGCTTAGAGCCAGCTAAGTTTTCGTTAAGTGCCCAGGCCAAAACCAAATTAGCTTGTTTAGCAGCCACAACACCGACACGGGGAGAGAAGGGTGGCTGGTCTTTGGCCACGTCGGTACAGAAATCTCCGACGACAGATAAGCCTGAACCCCAATGCATGGTTCGGATCGTATCAGTATCTCCCCAACCGGCCAGCCCAGACGCTCCTATGACTTTTTTTCCAGCCGCCAGCCCTTCTTCCACGAACATTTTCTTTGAGGCAGTCTGGTCAAAACCCTCTACCCATATTAAACATTGCCCAAAGATCGACTGGACATTATCAGGTGTCACGAGAACCGGCCATAATTTCAAATCTAAGTCAGGGTTGATCCTTAATAGGTTCTCAGCCAGAGCTTCAGCCTTCAAGAGTCCTAATTGATCTGGAAAATAGACTTGTCGATTCAGGTTGCTGGCTTCTACGCGGTCAAAATCGGCTAGGACTAGGTGTGAAAACCCACTGCGCACTAAGTGCCAAGCGACATTGGAACCCAAGCCACCTAAACCAGCGATTCCTACGGGAGTTTGTCGAACTTTAGCTAATTGTTCTGGAGACAATGTCCCGGCTAAGCCAGTCATTAAAGGATTCATAGCCCGACAGCGTCCTTTGTACGCATATCTACCCAGTCGCAAAAAGCCGGCAGATAGCCTCTGGCCCGGATCATCTGCACCACTTCC
>NZ_AGAF01000006.1 GCF_000224515.1 Desulfosporosinus sp. OT
CGAAAAACAGCTTAGGATAATATTTTCCTAAGCTGTTTTTATTTCTGTAGTGAATTCTTAAACTTCGCTTTGGCATCTCGTACTCTTATGTTTTCAAGTGATTTTTTTAGGTGGCTTAAAGCTTTGAGAGTAGTAAGATCCAATCGTTCAGCAACATTCGAGGAATTTTGATCTCCTAAAATCGACCTCTGGCCTTTACGGTATGAATGTTTTTTGGGCTGATGCAAGCCCCGCGTAGATGTCTGGTTTTCTTCTTCATGTCTCATTTTTTGTAGAACGTTGGACAATTTTTTCCTAGAAGGAGATTGCTGGTTGCTTGCGGAGGTATTATTAGATGCCGGTGGCAGCGCATCCGATGGGAATTCTTTCTTTACCCATTCCTGAACACAAGCTGGGTTTTTGGTCACCACAAAGACTTCTTGAATAGAACCATTACTTTTCAACAAAAGCTTGCACCCTGTTTGCGTCTCATATTTATAGACAATCCCTCGTTCTGAGGAATGACTCACCTCAATAACCCCAGGAATAATGTCTGTTACCTCCCCGAGACAACCTAAATTCTCTAACCACAGCAAAGCGTTCTGGATAATGCCATGTTCACGTTTCACTTTATTCCTGCGATGTTTCATATATTCCACCGACTTTCAAAAGTACAAATGTTTGGCATCAATCTGTTCTTGTTGAATATCCAATAGTCCAAAGGAATACTTTGGCTCACGTCTTTTGTCCGTCGGAGAACCTGGATTGAATAACAAAATACCATTTCGCCATTCCATAAAAGGGGTATGACTATGGCCGAAAACAATCAGATTAACGGGAGTTTCCTTAAATTCTGCATAAGCACGGTCAGGCGTATTGTTTCCCTTTCCCACATTTCCGTGAACTAACCCGATCTTCCATGCTCCGCATTCAATGACATCACGATCAGGCAAAGAAACATCCCAACCATCACAATTCCCTCTTACTGCCCGAACAGGTGCAATGGAAGCTAATTCTTCTAATAAGCCCATATGTGTCAAGTCACCAGCGTGAATAATCATGTCGACTTCAGTTAAGTGTTCCCAGACAAAACGGGGAAGTGATTTGCCCACTCGCAGATGGGTATCTGACAATACCGCGATACGCACTTGATTCACCTCTTGGTTATAACTTTACTCCCGAGTGCTGATTTAGCAGGGAAACGTTTTCAAAACATGATAGTAGGTATCTCTTTCAACAGCCTCTAAACCCACTTCATGGATCATATCAATAAGCTGTTGCTCACTTTGCATTTGGGGACTAGTTGCTCCTGCTGTATGATAAATTTTCTCTTCGCGAACAACTCCATCGAGATCATTAGCACCGAACGAAAGAGCCATCTGAGCTACTTGAGGACTGGAAGAAACCCAATAGGCTTTAATATAACGGAAATTATCTA
>NZ_AGAF01000005.1 GCF_000224515.1 Desulfosporosinus sp. OT
TGGTCCTGTGATATCCTCGACCATGATTCCCGAGCTACTATCGACAACCCCCTTAGCAGCTCCAACGACTTGTCCCCCACTGTTCCCTTGAGATACCTTGTTCTTTTGGCCGTCTTCTAAAACGGGGTTTGCATCCACTTGAGCACTGGCAAAAGTCGCAAAGGCCATCAATGCTATCATCAAACCACCTAACAATGACCATTTAGCCGAAGCCTGTTGATGCTTTCTATTACTAAGCGAGATAAGCCTCTTCTTGATTTGTGAATTTGAGCCGCACAAACTTGCAAAGCTCGATATTCGGGGAGCTGTAGAATATGTCTCTGCTAGCTTGACGAGAGTATAGGCATAGTTACTAGATTGCTCAGCATCAATTCGAGATGTTACTAAAGCATCACACGAAATCTCTTGATCTTCCCGCATCCGGTAAAAAGCGTACCAAATTAGAGGATTGAACCAGTGGCTGATGATCAATATTTGGGTTAACCAATTGATCCATAGATCCTTACGTTTGTAATGTATTAACTCATGCAGAAATATATGGCTTATCTGTTCTAGACTAAATGTTTGCTCAATCCCTATGGGTAGAAGTAACCTGGGGTGGATCAGGCCTAATAACGATGGGCTTTTTACGCACTCCGACTTAAGCAGAGAAATTTCTGCTGTTATCTTCAATTCCGCTTTAAGTTTATTGAACTCTGAAAGCAACCTTTGTTCAGTCACCAAAGCATGTTCAATTCTATGAGAAAACCTTATGTTAACAATGACGGTGATAACCGTCAATATCAAAACCCCCAAGAACCATATAAAACACATTACTTTATAAATGAACGGGGTATCGTCATTTAGCATCTGGGTTTTTGTGCTTATAATGGCTTTGTTGAAATTGCTATTCATAACATTAGTTTGGATCAAATCAAATTGTTTATTTCCATCGTTTGTGAAGGACGGCTGTGTAGTTCCGTCAAAGTTCGATGCAATAATATGTAGTATCTGGGAAGAGTCGAGATAATTATAAACACTTGCGGAACTATTGGGTGTCCATGGCAGCATTAAACCAATGATCAACACTGACCATAGCAGATACTGAAAGCGCGCCCCGATTTTATGTCTAAAAACAAATTTTACGCCCATAAGAAAAATGATGAAAATGCTTGCTTTGGCTGATGTAATCAAAACCCAGTTAAAAAAGTTAAGATAATTCGCCTGCAGTATAGTAGACATCTTCACTCTTTCCTTTCTTCAAGGAGCCGTTTTAGTTCTTCAATGTCGTCCTGAGAAAGTTTTTCTTCTTGAAGAAAGGTAACAAGCATAGGTTTTAGTGCTCCACCAAAAACACGAGCAAGAAAAGACTTACTCTCAGCTTTGATACACTCTTCTTCTGTCACTAACGGGTTGTAGATATAAACCCTTCCCTCTTCTATAAAGCCAAGTGCCCCCTTTTTCACAAGTCTTCCGATTAGCGTCTTGATTGTATTTGGTTTCCAATCTGTAGTTTGTTCTAAAGCCTTAACAATCTCATTTGCGGTACACGGGGCTGATTTCAACCAACAAATCTTCATAACTTCCCATTCCGCATCAGATATATTAGGTTTTTCCATCAGTTATATACCTCCTTACAAGCTATGTTTACAGATGTAATTAAGGAATATATTACACTCGTAAACGATTGCTGTCAAGCAAAATTCTGTCATTTTTGCCGGAATACCGTAACGATGTCCCTTACACAAGAGGTCGCCTTGCTCCGTATAGTGCCAGATGTGGTTGGTAAATTATCCAATCTTCTTACCTTCCTAATCTCGACGTATGGTTGCATTGGTGCGACATCCTCTGAAAATAAAAAGCCGGTTTCCCTTACATTAAGAAAACCCAGCTTTTGGTTACTTTACTATCCCTAGTTTGATGGATAAAATCCAGTATGGAATTATATATGAATCAATTAGAACCGAAGCGTAGTAATGGGTCTGCTTTGAAGCAGGTAAAACTCCCCTAAACCATAGCTCCACTCGATATCTTGTGGTACTCCATTAAAATGCTCTTCTATCCGGAGACATAGACAGGCCAATTCTCGAACCTGTTGGGAAGTTAAACATCCCCGAGCAGGGCGCCCCGTACGAATGAAGGGGGTAGGCAATTGTCCCTTGTTCGGAGCTGGAGTGAATTTAAGAACTGCACCATCAGGGCGCCTGGCAAGCCATTGATCAGGAATGATTTCTCCTTGAACCAAGGCCTCCCCGACACCGTGAGCAGCGTTAATGAGCAGCTCACTTGAGTCATTGGAAAGAGGATTAACCGTAAAGACTACTCCCGCGACCTCATGAGGTGCCATTTCCTGAATGACAACAGCAAGGGCGACTTCACTCTCTCCGAATCCTTGTAAGGAACGATACTGCACCGCTCGGGGCGACCAAAGTGAACCCCAGCATCTTTTTATAGCTGCGAGAACAGCTCTTTCCCCTCGGATATTAAGATAAGTTTCCTGTTGACCAGCAAAACTTGCACCGGGTAAATCTTCAGCCGTAGCCGAGGAACGAACAGCAACTTTAGGACTGCCCATCCTTCGATAAGCTTCAAGGACTTCTATCGTTACCTCTTCGGGTAAGTCAACATTTTCTATTTCCATCTGAATCTTAGATGTTACATCTTCTAAAATTAGTAGGTCGTTGAGATTAATTTTCGGTAAATGGACCTTCGCTATACAACGACGGTACCCTTTAACGCTCAAAACAAAGCCCTGGGGCACTTTCATTCCTGCCAACATTAATTCACCGAGATTAGCCCCTTTTCCACCTGCTAACAATAGGTCTTCTCTTGTTAATTCTTGAATTAACCGCACATATTTCATACCATTATTCTCCATTCAGTTCTTGCTCGTCAACTATTTCAATCTAGGACTTGAAGCTTTCCAGCGGCTCCATCCACACGGACACGCTGCCCATTATGCAATAGTTTTGTTCCATTAATTGTCCCGACAACCGAAGGAAGTCTGTATTCCCGAGAAACGATTGCTGCGTGGGACAATGCTCCACCAGAATCGGTGATTAACGCTGCTACTCGCGGAAATAGTACCGTCCAAGTCGGAGTAGTAAACGGACAGACTAAGACCTCCCCTTCTTGAACCAATTGAAACTCCTCAGCCGTATGAATAATACGCACGGGACCTTCGGCAACTCCTGGAGAACCTGGGATACCCTTCAACTCCCCTTCAGGTGATAGCTCCAACGACGTTCCCTGCTCAGCTTCAATAAGAGAAGCTTGTTTAAAAATAATCTTCATACCCTCCGCTGCAATAGGAGGGAATACATCCCAAGGGGGTTCGATGGGCATTTTTCCAATGATTTGGGGCGGCACTAACGAGAAATTTTTAGTATGTTCAGCTTTCCTCTCAGCCACCAGTCCTTTTAAACTAGCAAGATTGTGGTTTCCTCTTAGGGCTGAGAGCAATTCTTCACGGTATAGAAATAATGTGTCCTCCGGACAATCAAGAATACGATCCCGAACCAATCTTCGGCCAGCCTCGATTGCATCATAACGCGTATGGCTAAGGGGAACGGTCCATAAAATGTAGTCATGGATTTCGCTTAACGGTAGAGTTTGCTCTGCTAATTCGAGCCAGGTGTTGAACTCTTCCCGATCCGCTCCCGTTAAAGTGCTGCGGATTTCCTTGATCCGCTCAAGCCGATACGCTTGAAAATCAGAGTCTTCGATCATAAATTCATCAGAGTCCATTAACCCCTTGATAATCCCAACCACGATCTCTGGCATTTCTCTCCATGTGGGTGTGAATTCGAAACTATCTGCAGGCCGATCTCCTTCAGTTTCTAAGAATTGATCGAGTTCTTCCTTAAACCAAGTATGGGATAGCTGCTGAAGTGCATTTTCACTAGGTAAAGACAAAATGTCGCTAACATTCGGGTCTGCTGCAGCACGCCGGGCCAAGGTTAATAGACGATTCGTTGTATTTAATACTGCTGGATCATTAATCTGTACCAATTCGTAAGTTTCAAAGTCTGTCAAATTAAGAAGTCTTTCACATACCTCCAGCCATCGTCCGCGTATATACATACAAAGCACGACAATTTTTACATGTGGATTCCAGGACCAGCATAAAAAGTCATAGCATTGATCAAGGTGAATGGCCAGTTCTTCTAAACTCGCGTTGGCGCGATCAAAATTTCGGATCGGCTCAAGACGCCTCTGGGCTTCAGGCTCCCATACATCCCTCCAGGCATGAATGTGATTCTCAAACCCTCTTTCCTTGAGAAACTGTTCAAAACCCAAGACCCTCCTGCGAAGCTTCGGATTAATTCGCCACAAATGAAAGAGAAACGGAAACCGTTCCATAATCGGCGGAGTCTCTCCCCCAATAGGTTCAATACGTTGAAACACATAGCCATGGAGAACAAGATAGGCACATTTAAGAGAAGGCATAGACCATTCCTCATAAGCACGAGCTGACCCGATTTCGACAGGAAGGAGTCCATAAGAGACAAAAAGTGGGTGTACCGGTCTCGGCCAATGAATATTATCTCGCATCCAGAACCCCTTAGCTTCCCAAAGAGACATTACTTTCTACCTCCTTCAATTTTTAGATTGATTTCTCACTGTTTATCAGCGCACCTGATAAATAGGTGTTAACTGCGGATTGAAGATCGGATAAAAGGTCGTTTTTTTGTTTACCATAATGATACCATCTCACCATGTGAACTATATATAACCCATCAATATCATGAGCAAGCTCCTCTGGACGTCGTTCTCTTGTTACAGCTCCAGCGTTCTGACCACGTTCGAAGGCTTCGGTTATCATCCTTCTGAGGAGAGGCCCTTTTGGATATTCTGGTGTTAGTCCGCGCTTCATCTTTTCTAGCATGGTGACCAAGACAAGTTCTGGTCTATTTATAGTCCACTCGACAGCATTAGCAATAATTGCCTGAATTTGATGATCTGTTCCTAAAGTGGTTGCAAAAAAGTCGTCAACTTGCTTTGTCGTTAATTCTTCTGTTTCGTAAAGTATCTCAAGTGCTAAGTCTTCTTTTGTCTGAAAATAATTGTAGAAGGTTCCCCTTGCTACCCCGGCCATGCTAGTGATCTCCTCAATGGTTGTTTCCGCAAACCCATTAGTCCTGAAAAGCTCTTCACCGGCTCGTATGATGGCTGATTTTACTTCCGCCTTTTGTTTGTCTCTTAATTTCATTGCAATTTTCACCTCAATTAAAGACTTAGTTAATAAAAAATATGTACATTATTCATTTAATATACACCATACATAAAATAACATAGTTCATTATATTTCCAGGAGATCTCAGCTGTCAAGAAAATACTTTTGCTTTTTAATGACCCCAACTAACGCAAATAAGCCATCGTTTTCTCACGATGGCTCAATAGAAAAGTACTCCTTTTTACTGGCTTAGCATTTTGATTGTTTTCAGCGTACATTTTGATTCCGATAAACAAGGCCCTATTGGGATGTGCTCTCTCCCAAAAGATCTTTAAATTCGTAGGTTATATTATTACCTATTACCGTCACCTCAAGATATTTTGCTGCAGTCGGCTTTTCCGGCGAAAAATCAGGGATACTAAAACCCGCACAAGAAATATACCGAACTCCTCTATCCAGTTCACTTTGATTTACATCTCCCTGATATAAAACCCAGACATTTTTTCCGGTTTTCTCCCGATATTCGGCCAACGTATCCTTGAGCAACTCACCTTCTTTGGCATTAATAAACGTTGCAGGAGCAGCCGACATGACGATAAAAGCATTGCTGCCAGTCTGTTGGTCCAGCTCCTTAAACAACCATAACCATTCTTCCGGATCACTTCTGCGAAGTCCACCTTTGCTGATATCCAACTGAATAAAGTTAGAGTTCTTATAATTGGAGGTTTTATATTCCGTCCCAGTTATTAGGGCAGGTTTTTTCATATCTCTGACAGCAGATGCGGCGTGGCTTCCGGTATAAGCTGCCATGTCCAAATTTTCATTGATATAGCTTGTCATTTTGTTCAACAATTGCTCTTCCAGAGTATTATAGCTTTCCTGCTTGCTACCAAATACAGAAAACTTAAAATTATCAGGACCTGGAACAAACTCTGTTGTCCTATTAGCGCCATCTTGGACCATTGAATCCTGAGGTATTTCGCTTTGGTCAAGGAGCGGATGATTTACCACCTTTGCCGTAAGGTCATCAAAATAAATCTCCCCAATGCCTTCAGCAGGATCTGCATTTTGTACATAGAGTCTCTTAAGATTGGTTGGCTTCTTAATGTCTTCCAGTGAAACCTCTATTTTTTTCCAACCTATCCAATCTAATTTTGGGACCATTTCCAACTGATGTCTTTCTCCTGAGTCATCCAGGACTTCACCGAGGACCCGGTTTGAATTTTCATGAGTATTGTAAATCCAGACGGCTAAGTTAGCAGTGTGAGCATCAAGGGAAAGCCCTGCTCCCGTGAAAGCCAACGAGGCTTCACCTGAACTTTTATCATCAATAAAGTCATAGACTAATTGTCCTGAAGTGTTTCCTCCGTGAACCTGATCTGCGGAAAGCTGAAAAGTACCTTGGACTATCTGCGGGTTAGCTTGGAAAGAAGCCTGGTCGTCTTCAAAGGAAAATATTGCATCGGTAGAATCTGCATAGATCGATACAGCAGTATAGGCACGGACGTCCCCAACCCCCGCCTCGATATATCCTGCACCAACAGTAGCGGCTTTAATGATTCCCTCTTGGAAACCTTCAATATTCCCCCTTACTGCCCACTGAACATCTTCCTGCTCGATTTTCCCTTTGAAACCCTGATCATCGTAACCTGTTACCTGAAGGGTTTGGCTCTCTCCAAGAGGTATCTCTAACTTATCTGAACTGAGTCTAAGCTTTACGGGAGAACTTAACGAACGGATATCCACCTCTGCTGTTAATTTCCCTACTTTGGCAATTATTTTACCCTGGCCTACAGAAGTGGGCTGAAACTGATTATCTTTAAATCTTCCTGTAATCCCGCTCACACTCCATTCTATCTGTTG
>NZ_AGAF01000004.1 GCF_000224515.1 Desulfosporosinus sp. OT
AAAGGAGAGAAGCTTATGAGCGGAAGATATTATGTAATTGATAACCGAAACCAAAAATCAAATGGGAACTTCAAGGCTGCCACTAGAGAAACTGCTACTATCTTCTATTTAAGGACATCAAACAACTATCCTGCTGCAAAAGAAGAGCGAGAAGATCCGAAAAGAGCGATTATTTCGGTGAGTATAATCATCGCATTCTTATTCTTCTATACTATTATTGTTATGGTTTCAAATTATATTAAATAAACTTTAGGAACACCAAGGCAGGTCCCATCCTCAAAAAATATTTTATGTGCTCGAAACGGCGGAAGGATTACCTCTCCGCCGCTTTTATGTTTACTCTTTGGTTAGTAATGTAACTTTGAATACACCTTTTCCCAATGCGCTTTCCACAGCAACATCACCCTCGTTCCTCATAGGGCTTATCTCTTCGTTTATTGGCTTGTCGAGGCAGGAACATATTTTAGTAGGCAACATCCTGTTCAGTGCCTCTTATGGAGAAGGCTATTTATTGGCTAATCTACCTTAAAATACTCAAATACATCGCGTATACGCTATAATGGTATTAAGAAAAAAGTTGAAAGCGAGGAACGTACCATGATAATCATTTCTAGCCAACAATACCGCGACGATAAGGTAACCGAATCCAAAAAAACAGAATTAAATAATTGCTCAGAGTTGGTCCTTACTGTGTACGCAGTTGGGTTTGATGATTTGTACATCTTGCACGATGGACATCACGTGCGCGAAGCAGCAATAAAGCTTGGCATACCTGTTATCTACAAGTGCATTGATCACCCAGAAGGTCTAACCGGTGAAGATCTACTAGAACAAAGTTGGAAAGACGGTGATTGGTATTATATCGCTACTGGCGATTTCGTTTGGCGATAAGGAAAGTTCCTCAATCATTTTCTGCTGTCGCAATTTATTGAGTGTTCCCCAACTCGTTCAGTAAATGCTCTAAAGGCCAAACGCCTAGTGACTACGCAGTCGAAAGGGGTGTTTAGTGTGCTTAAGAAAATCTTCAATTCATCCATAACCTGGTTATTTATATCATTTCTTCTTATAATTGTATGTACAAAAATATTTATGATAGCTACGGAGCCTAAAGATATTCATTATCATTACTATGGGATAAAGTACAGTATTGAAGACACTTCGTTATTTGAGAAGACTGAAATTTATATCGATGGGAAAATTAATAATAGCTTATTCGGTAAACCAAATGAATTCCTTGGGAAAATAAAAATCGGAGACAAGGAATTCGATTATTCGGCTTATCCAATAAAATTTAGTAATGAGAATTTAGCTCCTCTAGAATCATCAGATCATTATGGAATGATCTCCATCGATAAAGGGTTTCAACGATTAACTGTTGACATTCATAAAAGAGTTGGAAATGGAAGTTACATTTCATGTGGTTGGATGATATCAGCCCCATGTAACAAATATCACTGAGGCAGTAAAAATAAATGCTGAGCTAATCCCTGATACAATCAGAAAATTTATATAGTTCTACTTGACCAACGCTAGGCTTCGGCTTCAAGAAAGAATTTTTAAAAAACCGTCTATTGTAACTTGAGTTCCTCTCTCACTTAGCTTTTTTAAGATAGTTATCTAAGGCCTTCTGAGTCAGCTGTGCAGTTTTGTGATCCCCTACACCATTCTGGATTCTCACAGCCAGTGCCAAGAAATCAGCACATGTTTGAAAGTATCCACCGAGTTTAGCATAGATCCCCACGATAGTTACGATGTCTG
The DNA here is from genome assembly GCF_000224515.1 of Desulfosporosinus sp. OT. Classification (GTDB taxonomy): domain Bacteria; phylum Bacillota; class Desulfitobacteriia; order Desulfitobacteriales; family Desulfitobacteriaceae; genus Desulfosporosinus. The sequence continues at coordinate 1,759 of NZ_AGAF01000004.1, forward strand.
GTAATTTTTTTGCTAACTCCTCGAAGTCAACAGAGTTTTCGGCGTTGTCCACTTGGAGTTTTAGCTGTGTGAGCATTGCACCAGTCTGTTCTTCCAATTCTTTAACAGCATCTCCACTCGTCCCAAGAACAACATGAGCAACACCCTTCATATAGGTGATGACTTTTTCTCTATCCTCGACTTTGAATTTTTTGCCAAAATATTGAGTCATTTTTTTCTTGACGTTTTTAGTCGTTCCTTGATCTTTGAGCAAGGCCAAAAACATCTTTACCGTATATGGACTGCTTTCCAGATCAAACAGGACAGTATCCATGTCGATGCAGTTATCAAGTAATAACTGTTTCACTTAATTCCCTCCTTGTTAACTTAGGTGTGGTCACCGGTCCACACTCCAAATAATCCTGAGTCCCTCATAATATTGCTCTCATTGAAGTAAACCCTAGGCCAAACCTAGAGTTCTCAGCAATTAATCGTTATTCTATAACATTATATATTCAACATTTATCGGCGTTACCCTGCAAATAATGAGTACTTACAATGTTAAATAGGACCCTAAAAAGATGCCCATTATTCGACATCCACTAAATAACACACTAGTAATATTGTCTCGAGATAAGCAAAAGGCTCCCACCGCGTCCGTTGAGAGCCGAGTTAAGGAGATATTCACTACAGAGGTATCTTACCCCAAGTCTGGTTAAGTAATACGTGAAGTGGCGCAGGATTGTATGTATATAATAAAAAAATGCTCCCACCGTTTCCGATGAGGGCGAGTAGGATGAACATACATTATATATTATGCTTAAGTCCACACCATTTATGAAAATGAATAGAACAAAGAAATACGCCCATCTTTTAGATGTAGTGTCATTCGATTTTCTTCAAAAACAAATGAGTTATCAATAATAAAATTCTTCTGTTAATACTCTCCAAACCATGCCAATATTGCTTCCAATTAAACTACCAATAATTGAGTATCATATTTAGCAAACCTAACAATATTACCAATTCGAAAGTATTTACCTTTTACCTCCACACATAAAAAAACACCCAGCCATGGAAGCTGAGCTAAACATTAACTAAATTAGGACTTGCAATTACAAAAAAAATCCCCTCGCTAGGAGGGGGAGCGGAGGAGGAGCAAGAATGAGAAAACTTTATATTAACCGTTAACTTAACGGATAATCGTCTGATGTATTTACTTAGACTTTTGTTAGTCTGCGCACTCATCAACATCTGGCAAAGTCCTAAATATAGTGGGAATCATACCGATCACCACTAATATAATAATCAATTTCATTTTATGTACAACTCCTTTCTTACATAGTTTCGCAATGCTTGTTCTTTGTATTTATTATAAATCATAATTTCTTCTTTTGCATGAACTTTGTGTGAAGAATATGTGAAGACTTATATTGGAAACCCGCCAAATAAAGGAGTTAGACCCTACACTGCACTGCACTGCACTGCACTGCACTGCACTTAAGTCTAACTCCTTTCTAGATCGTCATCTTGACATGTACCAGATCTCTGAAAAGAAAAAGAATCCCCAGCAACGAACTGCCAAAGACTCTGCCCTCTCTGCTATCTTTATACGAGTAAGATCATTGGTTATAAATCTCGATATCAAAAGGATCTTCTTTTTATTTGAAAAAATTTATGCAATCTTTTAAGTATTCTAAGGTTAGGTGATAAATCTTGGTCGATAGTTACTTCACCATTTGGCCCTATGGACCATTCTTTGTCTTTAATTAGATAAAAACCAGGAAACATCATTTCCTCTGGTGTAAGTGCTACTGCACCGGGTATCGGCCTATTTGGGGAATATACAATACCTAATTCTTCATGCCACGTCCATCCAAGCTCGTCTCCAGACAGATATTCCCACAGTTCAACCTGCTGCCAAGCTCCTGGAGCTGATGGTGGGTTTCCTTGAACCATAGGATCAAAGCTCTTGCTCCATTTTCTCTCGATAAAGACGGTATCTTTTTGTTCCCAACTAAAAGTGGTTGGTGGCGTACCCTCTAGAAAGGCTTCCCAATTATCTAATGTTCCTTTAAATGTACGTGCTTGTGCGTCATATCCGTATTGATCAGTTTGGGCAAAAGCAGTACTGGGGAAAACAACCACCATAGATAAGATCAAAACAATGAAAAGAAATTTACTTTTGATTTTCACTTGTTACCCTCCTTTCTATATTTATAAAATATGGCAATTCCTGAGTTCCTGTCCGCGAGATTGAAACCGATTGGATGGGATTTTTAGAACATTAACTCAAGATATCTTATATCATCTCATAACTTCGTTGCGAAATAAGGGGAACCTTGTCCCTCAAAAGCAAAAAGCTCCTTTAGCATCTAGTTGCTTACAATCAATAATCGGTCTCTAAACACTCTTGTTTCCGCAGGAGTGTTTAGAGACCGATCCAACCTGTTTTAAGCCCAAGTTTTTGTCTAGGAATTGAGCTAACTCATATCTAGTTCTGGCCATATCCTAAAATAGACTGTTTACTGGAACTACACATCCTGGTCCATCATTAAGTAGGGAATTCACCTGCGACGATACCCCATAAGCAATCATCCCTTCCGCTGGAAATGGTGTTAACAAACCTTTAACATCATGGCTAGAAGTTACACACTCATCCAGCCACACTGACTCCATATCCGGTGGTAATATGACGGGCATTCGATTATGTATTGGTTCAATTAACTTATTAGGCGTTGTCGTAATGATCGTACATGAGTTTATCGTTTGACCCGCAGGTGAAAGCCAAGAATCCCACAGACCTGCAAAAGCAAAGGCCCCGCCGTCTTGTCTTATGATTCTATAGGGCTTCTTGACTCGACCTGCCTTTTTCAATTCGTAGAAACCATCTGCCAAGACAAGACAACGCTTTTTCTCAAAGGACTTGCGAAAACTCGGTTTTTCCTCTAAGGTCTCCGCCCGGGCATTGATCAGTTTATTTCCGATGCTCTCATCTTTAGACCAATAAGGTATCAGTCCCCACCGAAACATAACTAAACGGTTGCCGCCATTATTCTGGATTACCACGGGAACGGCTTGAGATGGGGCAATGTTATAACGTGGCTCAAACTCAAATTCAAGTTGAACTAGACCAAAACGTTCTTTGATACCATGTGGTTTAGAAAAAGAATATCGGCCACACATCAAGCTTTCACCCTTTCCACAGGATGCATATTCCGATTTACCTGTACCCTAATCCAGTACCACGATTCAAGGCCGCAGAGACCCAAAGTGCTTAAGATTCTTTAATTATAGGCTTCAATCGTCTCACTCAAAAGCTTGAGTTGACCGTTACTTACAGTCCACACTGATTTGGCATTGGCAACCCCATTCACGTGGGCACCAACCGAAATCATCTGAATACCATGCAACTCATATATACCGTCCTTGTTATCATCCTCTGGGTTCAGTAGTCCATAGCCGTCAATGAGTACGAAGGGATCTTTTAATAATTCACCTTTTTCATTGTATATACCAAGACTTTGGTAATCCGTTGATCCTTTATTCAGATCAATTGTAGCTATATACCCAGTGTTTTTATCACTAACCTTCAGAATAAACCCGGGAAGGCATTGGGTCTCAAGAGCGAGTCCATCATTCAACTCTTTTTGGGGGACAATCAAGGTTATTTGTCCATCTTTATAACTCATAAGGCTGAACTGACTCACTCCTCCGCTCCCTCCGGTAGCAATAGAAACAAAAATATCGTTATTTTTGGTATTGGTAAAGCTACCAATAAAGAGCTTGGGCATAAATCCGTAATCTACTATCGGAGTTGCTGAAAACTTATCTGTAAGACCGTCCTTCACTGCAACTTTAATATTTTGCACAGGACTGAAATCATCTTCCCTCTCACCATAAAGCACGACATCATCCAAAGTACCATCGCCGTTAGCATCAACCCTCTGGCTGTCAAAAATAAACGTCTGATCTGTCGTCTTCAGGCCCTCCTGAACAAACTTAGTCCCAGGTTCAAAAGCTGAAGATGGTTGGACATCCGTTTGATCAGTCGTTTTAGGAGATGATTCGCTCATTTTTTGAACGGTAACTGCATTGACGGTTCCCAACGAGATAACCACACCTATCACAATTATAAGTGCCAATTTCCTAACATTTTTCATCATTCTTCCCTCATTTCTTTACTCTGATCTTAGGTATTAGTAAAATCCGTTGTTCAAAAGGTAGTTTGACCACTTTACTCGCATAGACTCTGAATTTTTACAGGAATTTTGTTTGTTATGTAGAAGTGTAATATATATTGTGCTTTGGATAAATACTTTTAAGTATCTATATAAATAACTAAGGAGGCCCTAATGGAACAAGAAAAATTTGCTCACAACAACGGTTTTGAATCCTACACCGCGATGGTAACAGCAAGCATAGTAATTTTCCGAAACAACGGCTGTGAATGGCTTATCACACCTACCAATCTTGGATATTTAGCCTGGATAGATAAGTTCTTAGATAAGCCTTTGGGCTATTTTGATACAGTACGAGAAGCTAGAGATGAGATATGGGATTCTCATCCTTCCTAAAAGATACATCCAAGCACAATTTCTTCTATACTTTTCCCTTAGGTATCAAGCTTACCCAACCCCATTTTCCACATTTAGGACACTTCACATATTTCCTTCCCATTATAGGAATAGACAAAATGGCTTTTAAAATTGGTAGATCAAATTTCCCTTGACACTTTCCGCATTGATATTCAAAATATCTCGTTAACCAATTTTGAATCACAAAGGAAACGACTAAAAGTAAAATTGCTAGAACGTATCTTATCATAAACTCATCTTCTTTCTATAGCTTATCTTCTTCGTTGTTTTCTACAGCAACCGTTTTCCTATGCGTTAAACCTTTACTCATCTTCATACCCATATTACGTAGCATTCAACGCGTTTTCCAACTATTCCTCCCATAAAATAATATTTCATGCAGAAACATTATTCACCGAACGCTTTTTTAGATAAAAGTGTTCGGTGAATAATGTTCATCTTCAAAAAGATTACCATGAAACGCCGGAAAATTCATCAAGATGAACAAATAGTTTAGTAGGAGTGACTTTATTTTATAATTTAAATTTGAAGAAATAGAACACTAAAACAATCCAATCCCCTCTCATAAGAGAGGGGATTGATAATAGCGCAATTACTGCTTCAATATTTTTAACTTTGACGATGCTAATTGACGACTTCTAATTTTTTTTTGGCGTCGTTGGTAATCGGATACTGCACAGCGGAAGCGGTCTGATCGAAGTAAGAGTTTACGGAGTAACTCCAAGGGATTAACCTCCTTTACAAAAGGCCTGGTTTTGGGAAACCACTTTCTATTGCGAAGATTTCCTTTCATTTGCGAACATACTCTGAATTGCGTCTTCTTGAGCCTGTGTTATGGTTCCTGCTGTTACGAGGCTATCAAAGACACTAGTAAATCCACCTTTGTCGTCATTCTGCTCTCCACCATTTCTAGGCTCAGCGCCGGGTTTTGCTGCTTCAAGAGCTGTTTGAATCGCATCCTCTTCAGCCTGTGTTATGGTTCCTGATGTTACTAGACCATCTAAGACGCTTGCAAAGTCTCCGGGGTTCGCTGTTTTGAGGGCTGTTTGAATCGCATCTTCTTCATCTTGTGTTATGGTACCTGCTGTCACAAGGCTATCAAAGACACTAGTAAATCCGCCTTTGTCTCCATTCTGTTCTCCACCATTACTAGGCTCAGCGCCGGGTTTTGCTGCTTCGAGAGCTGTTTGAATCGCATCTTCTTCATCTTGTGTTATGGTACCTGCTGTTACCAGACCATCTAAGACGCTTGCGGATTCTGCGGGGTCTGCTTCATTGAGGGCTGTTTGAATCGCATCTGCTTGAGCTTGAGTTATAGTTCCTGCTGTCACAAGGCTATCCAGATTATTTCCAAATCTGCCGTGAGCTCCGTTCTCTTGGCCACGGTTCATCGGTTCGCCTGTTGGTTTTGCTGCTTCAAGGGCAGTCTGAATGGCATCTGCTTGAGTTTGTGTTATAGTACCGGCCGTTACTAGGCTATCCAAATTGTTTGCAAATCCTCCTTTTGCCGTTCCTGACTGAACCCGAGAAGCGAAGTTCTGAGTTTGTAACTTGCTAGTACTTGTCTGATTTGCATAAACGCCTGTTGCAGATAAGAGTGTTGCCATTGACGCCAGGATTACGATTGATTTTACTTTTTTCATTGTGCACAACCTCCTTAAATTTTCGATCCGTGAACAACTATTCATTGGAAAGCGAGGCAAGTCTTTATGTAGCAACCTAGTTGTCGGTGAAGACTTACGCATTGGATATTTGCCTAGAAGCAACGTTTTCCAATTGACATAGAGTTTCTGAGAACAATATTATTATGCAATATCAATCTGAATCAAAGCTGAGACCTACCTGAATGTTTACTGAAGCTCATCTGAAATTTTTCTGAAAAACATTTGTCTCATCTTTAGTCCCACCTATCTCAAAAAACAATTTAGGCCACCTGCTGGAAAGCTAGGCGGCCTTGTGTATCCTGCATTTTATTAAAACGCAATAGCACCAGTATCCAGGCGATAAGGACACTGGTGCTATTTCTCATAGAACCTCATAACTCAATAAATCAGATGACGTTTCTTGCTTGCGAAGCGTAAGCGTGCCATGAAAAGACTCTCTGAGCAATTCACATTGTGCTTACACGAATTACTCCTCTTCTGATCGGAACGATAATCCCAATTCTTTAAGTTTATATTCCACCTCTTCAAACGACTTGCGCCCAAGGTTACGCACTTTGATCATGTCTTCTTCTGTCTTTTGGGTCAAATCTTCAACTCTGTTGATCCCTGCCCGTTTCAAGCAGTTATATGAACGAACAGACAGGTTAAGGTCCTCTATCAACATGTTCAAAACTTTATCCTTGGATTTTTCCTCATTTTCCACCATAGTTTCAACATCTTCGGGTTCGTCAGTGAATCCCATGAAAAGACTTAGGTGATCATTCAGGATTCTGGCCGCTGTACTGATTGCTTCCTCAGGCAAGATACTGCCATTAGACCATGCTTCAAGAGTTAATTTGTCATAGTCGATAACTTGACCAACCCGTGTAGCTTCTACTAAGTAATTGACCTTATAAATCGGAGTATAAATGGAGTCAATGGGAATAACTCCGCTGACATCCTCTGGCGTCGTATTTTTGTCTGCTGAAATATAACCCTTGCCTCGTTTTACCGTTATATCCATAAATAAGCTGCCATCTTTATCCAAGGTGGCTATTTTCATGTCTGGGTTCAAAATCTCAATATCCGGATCAGTTATGATGTCTGCAGCCTTAACTTCCCCTTCCCCCTGAGCTTCTAGGCGAATAACCCGAGTTTCGTCCGTATAGCCTTTTAGGGCAAGAGACTTTAAATTGAGAATTATGTCTGTAACGTCTTCTAATACACCTGGAATCTTTGTAGACTGAGAGAGTACCCCTTCGATTTTGACCGATGTCACAGCAGATCCAGGTAGAGAAGATAACAAGATACGCCTTAGAGAATTCCCCAAGGTAATCCCATATCCCCTTTCAAGTGGCTCAACAACGAATTTTGCATAGCAATTGTCTTCAGAACGTTCAATACACTCGATTCTTGGCTTCTCGATTTCTAACAGCAGAATGCACCTTCTTTTCCCTATTTCTAATTACTTAAGAAATTATATTTTATAAGAGACTGAATTACAGCAATCCAAAAGAGAAGCATATTAACCCCTTCCCAGATTAGCACAATCCCTTCTTCTTAAAATTATAGCCTAAAACTTAAACTCTTAAAAGGTAACCTGACAAAGCTATCATTTTTTCCACGCCAAACGCCTCAAACGACAGGTTGATTCACTGGTTATTAATTTCTTAGCGACAACTTCTCCATGACCTTCGCTTTATCCTGCTCAAACGACTGTATATTCTTGTCGTATTCGAGCTCTTATGCAAGAGGATGGGATTCGGGTAGTTTAAGTTTACTTAAGGATTCGTTTTCACTTCCAATGGTTTGGGGAATCGGACAAAAAAGGTAGTTCCATCTGGACCAGTCGTAAGTTCTATTTGTGCATTATGCCTATCAGCAATACTATAACACATAGGCAAGCCCAAACCCGTGCCATTTTCTTTAGTCGTAAAAAATGAGATCCCAAGTTTCAAAACATCTTCCAGCTTAATGCCAGTTCCTTCATCCTTAAAACTTAGAACAATGTTTTGCCCTTCCATAAATGTGTTAATTGTAAGACACCCATCTAAGGGCATTGCTTCTAAGCCGTTACGGGCAAAGTTTAACACCAGTTGAATAATTTCATTGGTGTTAATATCCAGATTAGGCAAATCTCCTGGTTCAAAAACACATTTCTTGCCTTGGGTATAGGCATCTGCTTCTAGTAAGGGAAATAGGTTAGCTAGTAACTTGTTTAAGCATTGTCGTTTCAACTCTGTTGGTTTATTCTTGGCAAGGGATAAAAAATCGGTAATTATCGAGTTTGTTCTATCGAGTTCCTCTATCATCAGGTCAAAGTGACCTTTGTAAGTATGTAAGTCGGTTTTACTCTGCAGCATTTGGAGAAAGCCTCTTATTGTTGTCAACGGATTTCGAACCTCGTGTCCAAGACCGGCTGCCAATTGGCCGATGACGTTAAGCCGTTCTAGTTTTGCAACTTCCCTTTCCATCGTCTCTCTTTTCTCAAACTCCCTCTTCAGCTCCTCAGTTCTCTCCTCAACCATTCTTTGAAGATGAAGACGATGGGCATTCAACTCTCGTTTCATATGAACAATTTGGGTAACATCATCGAAGGTACAAATTGAACCTATTATTTCACCGCTATCATTTCGTAGTGGACTTGCATTGAAGATGCCGACCTTTGAGATACCGTCCGGCCATATTAATTCATATTCTTCACCTGTAACTTCCTCTCCCAACCAGGTTGCCCGTTGAATGGGCAGTTCCTCAGGTTTTACTAATCGACCATCACGATAAACCTTGAATTGAGGAGGGGGAGAAGATGAGGAAGAGAGACTTTTCCAAGCTTCAATTCTATAAAATCTTGCCGACACCGGATTATGAACTATTTCACGACACGTAACATCAGTTGCAACAAAAAATCCCCCAGGCATCAACTCTGGAAGCTTGTATGATAACATGTTACTCTGTTTTAAAACTCTTACCACTGAATCCAACACTTTAAAACCTCCATTTAAGTACCAATACAAAACATCTTGTACCTTCGGGTGGTTAATCAAAGCCATCTACTAAAGTCCTACTGAGTTTAATCCCAAGGTTGAGATCTACCTACATAGAAGACCAGTAATTTCCTTGGCATATTTTACAATACTTCTACGAATACTGAGTAAAATCCTTTAAACATGGCCTTTATAGAACTCAGCAAAATTATAATAAAAGTTGAACCCATGCCCCAACAAGAGGCTCGTTAACCCCAAATAAGGGCTATAACTCTAGAGAACAACGGGTTCACTTGAGAGATGCAAACTAGCAATTCACGCATCTTAAAGCAATCTTATGATCAAAGTAGTATCTTCACCAAACATATTTCTTTGTATTTTCGGAAATACTGATTAGGAAAATATTAAGGAGGCGGTTTTTTTGAGTAATAAAGATGAAGCTAAAAAAAGTGTTTCAGCCAGTGAATTAGAACAAATTAAAGATAAATTTCCCGAGATGGTCAAGAAATTTGACGATGTCAAAAAACAGGCTTATGAACCTCAAATACAAGGACTAGGGCAAAATCATGGACAGCAGGCTCATCAACAAGGACAAGGACAAACGAGTTAATCAGTTCCATATCATACCTAAAGGAGAGCTTATCGGCTCTCCTTTTTCTTGTAAACACTAAGAAAAGCCCCCACCGTTTCCGATGAGAGCCAAATAAGGAGGTTAAAGAGGAGAAAAAATTCATGTCGAGGGATGTTATGCCTCAAATTCAATAATCATGCTAATTTGGGATATTTGGTAATATATACAAAGAAACAAATAATTATTGTTGCCCAAGTCTAGAAACAAATTTACAAATTGTTCCACATTCTCCACGCTGTGCATATTATGAATTATCTCTTAACAAAGGAGGAAATGCAAATGGCATTTGGTGGAGCTGATGGAGCTGCTTGCGGTTGTGGAACAGGGCATGGCGTTGGTGCCGGTATTGCTGCAGTTGTCGTGATTATTCTTCTGCTTATCGCAATGGGAATAGTATTCTAGATATAGAAAGGTGGAACTTCTTATGTACGGAATGGGTTATGGTGGAATGAGCGGAGCATGCTGTCCTGCTCCTGTCATGCCGGCTGCCGCTTATGGATGTGGTGGCGTTGGTGCAGGGGTTGGTGTGGGCGTTATTGCTATCGCTATCTTAATTCTTATCGCTTTGGGCGTTATCTTCTAAGCAACACTCAGTTAAAGGGCTATCATCTGAAAAGATGGTAGCCTTTACTTTTCACTGCCTGCCAAGACTTGTCACACTTGTCCTCTCTTGTTCATAAAATGCCCTAAGGAAGTGAGTAACAGTGTTATTACGTTGTCCAAATTGTCAGAGCATGGACCACTTAAGTAAGTGGGTTAACTGCACTGCGAAAACCTTAAAAATCAATATTCTTTCAGCTGCGAAGAATCCGGTTTATGTCTGTCCGAAATGCAAAAGTTGTTCACCTAGGGCTAGTATTCCACGCATTAGCCATTAGAACATCGCTTATCTGTTGAAGGAGCATGGACCGAGTAATTTCGGTCCGTGTTTTTTTAGCATTTGGCCCCTTGTCTCTGTCCTTTCCGATTAATCACTGTTGGGTGAGCCAACTGAGTCTTACTTGTGTGTTCTTCTAATTCATTATCATCTCTACTTAAGACATCAGACAACAATCTATGATCATGAAGTAGGTTGATTAAGATGCGCTCATCTTTTGTCTGGGTAGTTCGGGCATTGGTTAGAATACTTAGAGGCCGATAAATTGGTAAATCCTCAATCTTTAAGATTTTAAATGTTTTCTGCTCGCATTCCCGACTGACGGTTAAAGAGGAGATAATTGTTATGCCAAGCCCTGCCGAAACCAGTTGTTTAATCGCCTGAGTACTTCCCAATTCCATCGTTATATTCAATTCGTTCGGATCTAGCCCTCTCTCTTTCAGGGCCATCTCCATTACCTTGCGAGTTCCAGAGCCATCCTCACGTGTTACCAGTCGCTCATGGGGAAGTTCAGCTAAGTTAATGCTATCCCTTGACGCCCAGTGGTGAAAATGAGGAATTGCAACTACCAACTCGTCTTTCCAGAAACTCTCTACATTAAGATCTTTGTGCGAGGTGACTGGCCCTTCGATTAGACCAATATGTATTTTTTTCTCTAATACATCCTGAGAAATTGATTCAGTATTAGCGATTTTTACTTTAAAGTCCACGTTTGGATGAGTCTTGTGCAGATAAGCAAGGATGTTGGGAAGAACATATTCTCCAATCGTTAAAGTTGCACCGAGATAGATCAGTCCTCTTTGATTTTTGGTAAGGGCACCAATCTGTTCTTTGGCATTCGAAAGAAGGTCTAAGACACTTCGAACATGAGTATAAAAAATTTGGCCTTCTTTAGTCAACGTAACCCCCTTATTAGAGCGATCGAAAAAACGAGCACCATACTCGTTCTCCAGATTTTGAATCTGTAAGCTAATACTGGGCTGGCTCATGTGAAGCTTCTTAGCCGATAAAGTAATATTTTTGGTTTCTACAACATCTTTAAACACGAGAAAGTGTTGTTCCATGATGCATCTCCCCTCCTAGATCCTCTATATCAAAAATAGCACTCTCCAATTCGCACGTGTGTTTTCGCCTTCCTAAATAGTCATAAACAATCCAAGAAAAATAAAAAAAGTTAGCGCGTAAAAACGGCCCCAATAAAAACAAAATATTGTTTGAATAATCTAATAATATTATATTTTTGGATTATTTTCTATAATGTATTACTGCAATATTTTACATTTCATGTAAAATGTTTAAATATTAAAGTTATGCTTGCTCAAAATAATTTTCAGGTTCGCAAAAATACTGTGAAATCTTTTAGGTTAGACTCCCGTTTAAATTTTAGCTATTCAGAATCCACCGAATTATCTTGCAATTACTATGCCAACTCGTTGTGATTTAGATTCTAGATCTTCTCTCTTCTCCTGTGCCGGATGTTGTAGACCTTTTTAACCTTATAAATCCCCTAAGAATGATAACTCTTCAAATGTACACGTTTATTTACACTTTTAGCCTACAGAACTCGCAACCCACCTTAGCCCTGACTTCGCATTTATGTCAACGAACGGATACATGTGCTAATTGGTTTGCAGCTTCACAACTCCCCATTATGGATGATTTCATACTTTTCTTCTACATGAGTATACTTCTTTTAGACATAGAAAAGCTCCCCTCCTAGTAAACAGATTTTTATCATTTAACCTGTCTACCTTTAGGG
>NZ_AGAF01000003.1 GCF_000224515.1 Desulfosporosinus sp. OT
TAGCGTTTGTCTATTCATTTTATTAACCCAGACCTGCGCTAATTCTGTAAATATTGTTTGGTAACTTTAAGGAGGTCGAACCAATGAACGAACTACAACGAAAGTTATGGCCTTTTATAACTGATGAACAATGGAATGATTGGCATTGGCAAATGTCCAACCGAATTACAACTCTTGGAGGATTACTTGAAGCAGTGTCTCTTCCGGCCGAAGAAGCAGGTCAAATTGAGCGTTGCTTAAAAAATTTCCGAATGGCAATTACGCCTTACTACTTTTCTCTGATGAGTCTCCAAGACCCTTTGTGCCCTATCAAAAAACAAGCAATTCCTTCCATTCATGAATTGCGGAAATCTTCATGCGATTTAGATGACCCACTGCATGAAGAAGCCGATTCCCCTGTACCAGGGCTAACCCACCGCTATCCTGATCGTGTACTACTTCTAGTAACGGACCAATGTTCAATGTACTGTAGGCATTGCACCCGCAGAAGAATGGCGGGACAAACCGACCAGGCTTTGCCATTAAATCGATTTAAGCTCGCCCTGGAATATATTCGTTCCAACCCCCAGATACGCGATGTGCTGATTTCTGGAGGAGATCCCTTTACCCTTTCGGATGAACGTTTGGAGTTTATCTTGTCTAATCTGCGGTCGATTCCCCATGTTGAGATCATTCGGATCGGAACAAGAACCCCTGTCGTCATGCCAATGCGTATTACGGATCACCTCATTCAAGTTTTGCAAAAATACCACCCTGTTTGGATCAATACACATTTCAATCATCCTCAAGAGCTCACCGCTGAAGCGCGTAATTCCCTCAATAAGCTTGCCAATGCTGGCATTCCACTAGGGAATCAATCAGTTTTACTTAAAGGAATTAATGATTGTCCAGTCATTATGAAAAAACTGGTTCATGAACTTGTCAGATGTCGAGTTAGACCTTACTATATGTACCAATGCGACTTATCCAGTGGCATCGAGCATTTCCGGACATCGGTTAGTACCGGTTTGGAAATTATCGAAATGCTCAGGGGCCACACCTCTGGTTTCGCTGTTCCTACCTTTGTTGTCGATGCTCCAGGCGGGGGCGGCAAAATCCCTTTGCAGCCCAACTATTTGATTTCTCAATCAAGTGATAAAGTTATCCTGCGTAATTATGAAGGAGTTATCACGGTATATCAGGAACCCGAAAACAAAACAAGAAGCTGCGAAACATGCTCAGAGACCTGTTCCAGCTCGAAAACCCGCCATATTGGTCTCGCTAAGTTGCTGAAGGGTGAGCGGATCAGTTTAACACCCCAAGAAAACATGCGCTTGGAGAGAAGGAAAATGGTTTCTGGTCGTTGTGGAGGTGGAGTCAATGCTTAACACGATAAGCACTGTGAATTTCTCAAACACCATTAACGTGGATGAGAGGAATAAACGGCTGGTTGTCGACGGTTATGCGCTTGGAACTAAGCCTTCTTTGCTCAGTGGGCAGCTCGTCGACTTAGCAATAACAACGAATCTGGAGAAAATATGGCTTTGGGCTTTGCCAGCAGATGTCCCTGAATTTTTAAGATGTGGCTTTCGTACCGAAGGTAGTCTCTTCCGTGGTGATTATGAGGAATTTGCTATCAGCCTGGCCTATTATCCTAGTGAAGCAAGAGGTCAATCCGATAAGTTGCAATCCGAGAACAATATTATCGATAGCGTTAGAACAAAACCTGTCAATCAGTCACGACGCTTGCCTCTCGGAATGGAGTTAAAACTTTTAAATGAATCCAACGCCCAGCAAATATCACAACTACTAAGCCAAGTTTTTACCAGTTATCCCTCCCCAGTAGAAAATCCTCAATACATTCGCACCTTAATCCAGAAGGGTAACATTTTTGCCGGAGCATTTTCACAAGACCAGCTGATTGGCGTAGCGGCTGCTTACCCAGATCCAATTCTTAACCGCTGCGAAATGACGGATTGTGCAACACTAGCAGATTACCGGGGACATTCTCTATCCGAACGATTACTGTTCATTCTGGAGCAGGAAGTTCACAAGCAAGGCTCATTTAACCTCTATACTTTGGCTCGTGCCCAGTCTTACGGAATGAACAGAGTCTTCCACAAACTTGGCTACAGATATCAGGGGCGCCTGATTAACAATTGTCATATCGCCGGTTCATTTGAAGACATGAACCTTTGGGTTCGATATGCCTAATTCAATAGTCAATAACATTTAGCACAACAATCGGGTAGGAGGCTGACCATTAATTGATCAGCCGACCTCCCACAGCACCGTACGTACCGTTCGGTATACGGCGCTTCCAAAGTTTACACGTTATTTCGCAGAATAACATTCACTAAAACTAAGGTATCCGATTCGTTTGAAACGCTCGTTGGATAGGGCTTTCGTCAAAATCGGGCTATGGGCTACGCGCCAATAGCCTTTTCTTGTGTTTGCCCACATCCATGCTTGTTCCTTGCTAATACCTGCTTTCTTCAGGTTTTCAAACCGTGTTTGAA
>NZ_AGAF01000002.1 GCF_000224515.1 Desulfosporosinus sp. OT
TTAGAAAACCGTCATTTTCCCATACCAGTCCCTTGATTCGATCGGTTCTTCTTCCGCAAAACAGAAAAAGTACATTTTGGAAGGGATTAAGCTGAAACTTCTGCTGAATAAGGGCGCTTAGCCCATCTATTCCACGTCTCAAATCGGTGTAACCACAGACGATATAGATTTGATCAAATCCAGAGGCACTATTTAACATTTCTAAGGCCCCTGAGCACATTTAAGATTAGCTCTGGCGATGGTTGATTTCCAAACTCGATGGTGATTTCACCGAGTTTGATAATAACTTCGGGTTGAGTTGTTGAGTTAGCTTTAACATTTTTAACATGACTCAATTCGTTTGTTTTCGGTTGTGATAGCATTGGAACAAAAGAGACCTCACCATTTCTATCCTCTTGGTCAATGGTTTCGACGATAGAGTGACGGATTTTCTTAAGCCAATAATAATAAGATGTTTCTTTTACGTTATTCTGCCGGCACCAATCTCTGATGCCTAATCCACTGGCATTGTGTTCTGAAATGATAGCAGCCCACTTATCATAACGA
>NZ_AGAF01000001.1 GCF_000224515.1 Desulfosporosinus sp. OT
ACTTTCATTTTTTGACCCGTTGGGCCGGAATTACATTCTAACACTTCCAACTTGCATTGTCAATAAATATTATTCCGTTATTCTCTCATTGGTGCACGATTTAATTTTTCGCGTTCACTTATTTTTTCTTGCTTAAATATTACATTAAGCGAACAAATAATATTATACCACGACTACATCATCTTATTCAACCCCCTCTGTATTCCGTTACACCGCTATTATTCCCTAATAAATCGTTCACTCTCACCTATAGTTCATTTATCGCGTAGAATGGTTTTACATAATAAATTTCTAGGCATAAACCTCACCACGAAGCTGGCCCAAATCTCAATCGATCGAGCCAGCATTTAAGATCGACTTTCCTTACTCTTCGATATCTTCGGATTGAGTGCTTTCGTCTCTTGGTCTCATTGTTGGGAAAAGGATGACATCCCTAATCGACGCAGAATCTGTTAAGAACATGACCAAACGGTCAATACCAATTCCTAGTCCACCTGTAGGCGGGAGCCCGTACTCAAGAGCTTGAACGAAGTCTTCATCTAAAATATGGGCTTCATCGTCCCCTTTAATCCTTTCAGCAGCCTGGGCTTCAAAACGTTGCCGCTGATCAATGGGGTCGTTTAACTCAGAGAACGCATTTGCAAGTTCACGCCCAAATATAAAAGCTTCAAACCGATCCGTATATTCTGGCTGATCACTATTACGCTTAGCTAACGGAGAGATCTCTACGGGATGTCCAGTAATAAAGGTAGGTTGTGTCAAATTTGGTTCAACAAACTCTTCAAAAAACTCATTAATAATTTTACCACGAGACGCATCCGCTTCGACATGAAGGCCTTTATTTTGGGCAGCCTCACGCGCCTGTTCGTCGGTTTTGATACTTCGGAAGTCTACTCCTGAATACTCTAAGATACCATCCAACATTGGGAGACGGCGCCAAGGAGTTTTGAAATAAAGTGATTGCCCTTGATATGTAATTTCCAGTGTACCATGTACTTTTTTTACAATATGCGCAATCATTTCTTCCGTCAATTCCATGATGTCTTCAAAATTGGCGTACGCTTGATAGAGCTCCATCATAGTAAACTCCGGATTATGCTTGATAGAAATTCCTTCGTTTCGAAAAGTTCGACCAATTTCAAATACTTTCTCGAATCCACCGACAATAAGACGCTTTAATGGCAGTTCAAGCGCAATTCGCAAATAAAGATCGATATCAAGGGCATTGTGATGCGTACTAAACGGTCGTGCTGCCGCTCCACCGGGAATTGTATGGAGTGTCGGTGTCTCCACTTCGAGAAAGTCCCGCTCCTCCAAGAACTCCCTCATGAACCGTATTATTTTGCTCCGTGTTACAAACACTTGACGAACATCTGGATTCATAATCAAATCCAAGTACCGTCTACGATAACGTGTTTCTACATTCGTTAGCCCATGGAACTTTTCTGGAAGAGGGCGCATTGCCTTAGAAAGCAATTTTACATTGTGAGCATGAATAGAGATTTCTCCTCGTTTTGTACGGAAGACTTTCCCTTCAGCTCCGACAATATCTCCTACGTCAAATTTTGTGATTAAGTCAAACAGGGTCTCACCTAATTCATCCTTGCGAATGTAAATCTGGATACGCCCACTTAAATCCTGAACGTGCACAAAGATAACTTTTCCTTGGTCACGCTTGCTCATAATTCGGCCTGCAACGCTAACTTCCTGATCTTCTAACTCTTCAAAATGCTCTAAAATATCAAGCGCTTTATGCGTCCGTACATAGCGATCAGCGTAAGGTTCAACATCAGCCTGGCGAAGTAGCTCAAGCTTTTCTAACCGAATTCGCCAGAGGTCATTGGTAGTATCCATTCCTTAATTCCTCCATCATGTGTTCTCATATTATCAATCTTACCAAATTCAGATGTCACTAAACAAGGAAATCCAAACTCAAAAAGCGTATTCCTATAGATAATAAACCTTAGACTTTATTTGTTTTCCATTTTTTGGTGAACTTTAGGTTAATAAACAAAGTGCAGCATCTGTACATAACAGAAACACTGCACTTTCAAATAAACTTATTTTCACTACGTATTTCTTCTTTATAGCCATAAGTGTTATCTATAAACCTTAAGGTTTTTATTTAATATCTACAATTTGGTAGTGTAAAATACCTGCGGGTACATTGACTTCTACCACTGCTCCCTTAGGTTGCCCTAAGACCGCCTTTCCGACTGGCGATTCATTGGAAATTTTATTGGTCCCTGGATCCGCCTCAGCCGAACCAACAATAAAGTACTCTTCTTCATCACCAAAGTCAACGTCTTTCAGACGAACTTTTGCGCCCAATGTTACGATATCTGTTCCTTCAACTTCGTCAATAACTCGGGCATTCCTGAGCATTTTCTCAAGAGTTATAATCCTTCCTTCAATAAAGGCTTGATCATTCTTGGCATCATCATACTCTGAGTTTTCACTAATATCCCCAAAGTCAATGGCCTGCTTAATCCGTCCGGCAACTTCACGCCGCTTCACAGTTTTAGATAGTTCCAACTCTTCCTCAAGTTTTTTGAGACCTTCTAAGGTTAGAATGACTTCTTTTTCAGGCATATTTTTCTCGCTCCCTTTTCTCGTCCTACGCATTGCGCGTCTTATCGTGCCGCGCCTTTTCTAAAAGCCTTATATGCGTACTTCCTTTAAATCTAGGAACTTCTTGAAAAATTCCTCAATTACATTACTCGTATTATAAGGACCTTGCAAAATAATGTCAAGGATGCAACTCTTCTTCTTAACGAGTAATGCTCTCATATTTTTTCTTTTTTCAACAGAAACTATGCACTTTCTTCCAAGATTCGACTGAGGATCGTTCGCATTTCCTCTGGCGATCTTGTTTGCATAATCTCATCTCGAAGTTGAGCTGCCTTCTTAATCCCTTTGATGTACCACACTGCGTGTTTTCGCATTTCATTGAGCCCATTTCGTTCTCCTTTGTAACGCAACACACGGTCGAAATGCTGCAACGCAACCTGAATGCGCTCCTCAATAGGTGGTTCGGGCAATACCTTACAATACTTTAAGAAATGCTGGGTGCGAGGAATCAGCCATGGATTTCCAAGCGCGCCGCGGCCAATCATAACACCGTCACATTCAGTTTGCGCAATCAATCGACTGGCATCTTCGGGTTTAAATACATCTCCGTTCCCGATCACTGGAACTCTTACTTCTTTCTTTACTCGACGAATCCATTCCCAATCAGCACAGCCTGCATAGAACTGTTCACGAGTTCGCGCATGAAGTGTTAGCATTTGGACTCCAACCGACTCAAGCCTTTTAGCCAATTCAACAGCTACAATTTCATCGTCATTCCATCCGAGACGTATTTTCACCGTCACTGGCACTTTTACAGCCTGCACAACCGCCGAAGCAATCGTTTGAGCACGCGGAAGATCTCTTAGAAGCGCTGATCCTTCACCATTCTTGACAATCTTTTGCGTAGGACATCCCATATTTATATCGATAACGTTAGCACCACATTCTATGGCTAATAAAGCTGCACGAGCCATTGTCTCCGGATCAGAACCAAAAAGCTGAACAATCCTCGGTTCAGGTTCTCCACTTAAATCCAGCATACTCAATGTCTTTGAGTTTTGATAAGTTAACGCTTTATCACTGATCATTTCAGTCCAAACATACTTTCCACCCACAGCACAAACCGTTTCACGAAAGGCTTTATCCGTCACTCCAGCCAAAGGCGCTAAAAATACTGGAACCTCAAGTTCATAATTTCCTAACTTCATGTCTAATTCCTCATTTAACTATTTCCGGTTACGTTCATAGATTAACAAAAGTCCCTCCAGCGTTAAATAGGGATCTACAATTTCAATTGTTTCCGATTCTTGAGAAATCAATTTTGCTAATCCCCCTGTCGCAATCACTTTGGTTTCCGGTCCCAATTCATCCTTCATGCGTTTAACAATCCCGTCTACTTGCCCGGTAAAACCATAGTAAATTCCGGATTGCATACCCGCTACCGTATTTTTGGCGATAACTGATGTAGGCTTAACCACTTCGATACGGGGCAATTTTGACGCCCTCAAAAACAGCGCTTCTGTCGAGATCCCAATTCCAGGAGCAATAGCACCGCCTAAGTATTCCCCACGTTTCGATATCACGCAAAACGTCGTAGCTGTTCCAAAATCTACAATGACAAGCGGACCTCCATATTTAGCATATGCAGCCACAGCATTAACAATGCGGTCAGCTCCCACCTCTCTAGGGTTGTCATATACAATAGGCATCCCTGTTTTAACGCCAGGTCCTACAACAAGAGGTTCTACCCCAAAATACTTTCGAACAAGGGCTTCCAACGTAGGCATCACCGGTGGAACCACTGAAGAAATAACAATTGCACTGATTTCTTGAAAGGTTAAGCCGCTAAAATCAAATAAATTTTTTATAACAACTGCATACTCATCCATCGTTCGCGATTTATCAGTAGACACCCTCCAATGATGGGTCAGCACCCTCTCATCATAAACACCCAACACTATATTCGTATTACCCACATCAAATAAAAGAATCATAATAACGCTCCTTTTGGCTAAGTGAGCTACCCTTTAGGCGCCTTGACGCCGACGAACCACTTCTTGTCCGATCCAGACAGCAATTCCTGCTTTAATTAGATCCCCCAAAATAAAGGGAACAAAACCGATCATTAGAACACCTGCCACACTTGTCTGTTGGTGTAACACCCACTGTAAAATTATATAGAGATAGCTCAACCCAAAGAGATAGAAGGTAATAAGCCCTGCCAACACGCCAATAATTGCTCGCCACAAGCTCCCTTCACGGTATACATACCCGACAACATAAGCAGCAGCAACATACCCCAGTAGAAATCCAAAAGTCGGCTTTAGAATGTAGCCTAACCCTCCAAATGGGGCTGTAGCAAATACGGGGAAACCAAATAGCCCTAATACAAGGTAAACCAACATGGCCAATGCCGCATACTCTGCCCCAAGAATAAGTCCGGAGATATAAACAAAAATTGGTAGAATACTAAAGGGAACCAACCCCGGTGCCCAGTGGAGTAACATTCCTGCCAGACACATAAGTGCTGCCATAACAGATGTCATTGCTAATTTCCTTGTTTTCATCACAAGCCCTCCTCTTATTGTAAACCTATTTTCAAGCTATAGTTTACAATAGAACTAGATCACTTGCAATGGAATCCTCTTCAGAATATGAGGAAGAATCTATAAATACGTGCTCGTTTTAGAACGAAGTTGAACTTCTCCTGCCGAAAAAATTTTTTCTCCCTCCACAGTTTCAAGGAGCAGAGCGCCGTCGATGGAGATCCCTTTGAAGATACCTTGAAACACTTGCTCTCTCTGCAGAATTCGAACTTCTTCGCCTAAACCAACCGCTCTTTCTGACCAACTTGACCTTAGCTCCTGAAACGCTCCTTTTTCGAGAGAGGATACTTCGTTTTCTAAACGCTTTAAAATTGAAGCTGCCAAAATGTTCAGATCCACTTCATATCCTAGAATTTCATAGAGAGTCGTTGCGCTCAACGACGCACTTAATCGTTGGCGCGGAAAATTTGCATTTATTCCCATGCCCAGAATTAAGGTCTGGACGGCATTCCACTCTCCCACAACTTCTCCAAGAATTCCTGCCAGTTTCTGACCGTTAAAAACAAGATCATTTGGCCACTTGATCCCAATACGAAGCTGGAAAAGTTCCTCCAAAGCATCGACAATGGCAACACTCGCAGCAAGGGTTAACTTTGAAGCATCTGCTAGCGACAAATCAGGCCGGAGTACCACAGACATCCATAGTCCCCCCTTTGGAGATTCCCACTGTCGCTGTAGACGCCCTTGTCCTACGCTCTGATACTTTGCCAGAACCGTAAGCCCATGGACCCCACCTTGCTGAGCGAGCTCCTTGGCCCGTACGTTTGTGGAAGCCAACTCATCTTCAAGATAAATCGCGCGTCCCAATGACGTTGTTGTCAGCGCTTGCTGTATAGCCCACTCATTTAAGAAAAGAGGCCTTTTCAATAAGCGGTAACCATTTTTTGTCTGGCCCTCAATTTCAAAACCTTCATCTTTTAGAACCTTAATATGCTTCCAAATGGCTGCCCGCGTGACATTCAACAGTTGACTAAGTCTTTCGCCAGACACATATTCGTCAGGATGAGTAGCGAGGAGATGGAGGATGTCGTGACGTACCATTTAGATTCCTCTTTCCCAACTTGCCCTCGTCGAAGCCTTAATGTCACCGAGATCCAAGCTAAAGTCCAAAGCCTTAACCGAATTGGTCAAAGCACCGATTGAAATCAGGTCGACCCCCGTTTCAGCTACTTCGCGAAGGCGTTCTTCCTTCATCCCCCCCGATGCTTCAACGATCGCCCGCCGATCAATATATTGAACCGCTTCTCGCATCTCTTCGATTCCCATGTTGTCAAGCATAATTACATCGACACCACAGACTACTGCTTCTTTCACTTGATCGAGACTTTCACATTCGACCTCAATCTTAACCATATGCCCAACTTGATTCCGGATCCGTTCAACGGCCTCGGTTAATCCACCCACTGCAGTAAGATGATTATCCTTTAACATAACAGCATCATAAAGCCCAAAACGATGGTTTTGTCCACCGCCGACTCTGACCGCATATTTCTGTAAAGCACGCCAACCTGGAAGGGTTTTTCGTGTATCCACGATGTTAACCGAAAGTCCAGCGACCCTATCAACTGCTTGTCTTGTTGCCGTAGCAATCCCAGAGAGATGTTGTAAAAAATTCAACGCCGTCCGTTCTCCCTGCAAAATACTACTAAAAGGGCCGACTAACTCTAGCACAACCCCTCCGACCTGCACTATATCTCCATCTTTGACCAACCTATGGACCTGAATCCGCGGATCTACACGTTGAAAGACCTGTTCTACAAGCCACAGGCCGGCAACCACACCTTCTTGTTTGGCGTAAAGTTTGGCCACCCCTGTCAAGTCTTCTGGTAAAATCCTTGTACTGAGGTCCCCCGTCCCAATGTCTTCCTTCAACGCCTGATCAATCAGCTCCTGATACTGGAACGTAGTATACATGATATCCCTCCTTACGTTGCAGAGAGTGCTTTTGCCAGGCTCCGTCAAGACGCAACGGGTAGTCCGACCGGAAATGCCCACCTCGGCTTTCCTTACGGTCAAAAGCAGCTTTGGCGATAACTGTCCCCACCGTCAACATGTTAGCTGTTTCCAGGTCATCCACACAGTAGGTTAAGAAGTCCTCTCCCTCTAAAGCCGTCAATAACTCTGTGGCCTTCTTAAGGCCTGTTTCATTTCGTAAAATACCAACG
The DNA here is from genome assembly GCF_000224515.1 of Desulfosporosinus sp. OT. Classification (GTDB taxonomy): domain Bacteria; phylum Bacillota; class Desulfitobacteriia; order Desulfitobacteriales; family Desulfitobacteriaceae; genus Desulfosporosinus. Next base: position 7,343 of record NZ_AGAF01000001.1, read on the forward strand.
TTGTCCCACATTAACTCTTGAATCCAATTCCGCAAACGTTGTCCGTCTAATTTTTTTAGAGGACTTTTCAGTGCAGGTTGTCTGTCATTTAGATTTCCCTCAGGGCTAAGAACCCCATCCCATGAAGGGCGTTTTGCTTCGACCTTATTCCCCATCTTCTCGACAATGCGTGCTCCGAAAACCAGTCCATCCAACAAGGAGTTACTTGCTAAACGATTTGCACCATGGACTCCGTTACAGGCACATTCCCCCGCTGCATAAAGATTAGGTAGACTAGTCTCTCCGTATGAGTTTGTGGCAATCCCACCCATCATGTAATGAGCAGCTGGTGCCACCGGTAACGGCGTTGTTAAAACATTTATTCCATAGTTTAAGCAAGTCTGGTAAATGGTGGGGAAGCGTTCTAGGATTCGTTTTTCCCCAATAGGCCTAAAATCCAAATAAACTGCACTCTGATTCATTTCCTTCCAAATGGCCCGAGCGACAATATCACGCGGAGCGAGTTCCTTACCCGGCACACTCTCCATAAAGCGTATCCCTGTGGAATTAATTAAATGTGCCCCTTCTCCGCGCACCGCTTCGGATATAAGAAAACGAGGTGCATTGGGAATTAATAACGCTGTGGGGTGAAATTGCACAAATTCCATATCCATCAATTCAGCCCCAGCACGGTGAGCGACTGCCATTCCATCACCTGTTGCAACACTAGGGTTCGTCGTATAACGATATACCTGCCCTAACCCCCCGGTCGCTAGAACCACCGCATTCGCTAAATGTCCTTCGAGCTCTCCTGTTTCCTCGTTAAGAACTAGGGCACCTACAATATCTCCTTTGTAATTTTCTAGTAGATCAACTACAAAACGTCCTTCACCGACAGTAATATTAGGGCTTTCTTTTGCTTTAGCAACTAAAGCTCGTTCGATTTCCCAGCCCGTGGCATCCCCTAACGCATGCAGTATTCTCCGCTGGCTGTGTGCAGCTTCACGCGTGAGCGCAAGCTCACCATCATGCCGGTCAAACTGAGCGCCCATATCCATCAATTCTTCAACACAACCAGGCCCCTCCTCAACCAATATTCTTACCGATAAAGGGTCACAGAGTCCAGCACCTGCCCGTAATGTGTCCTCAAAATGCAATGTCGGAGAGTCTGATTCATCGATAGCTACTGCAATCCCACCCTGTGCATGTTCGGTATTGCTTTTTTCAATCGTTTTCTTCGTAAGAACCGTAACCTGGAAGTGTTCATTTGCTTTGATCGCTGTATACAATCCGGCAATGCCGCTTCCGAGAACAAGTACGTCCGTATCAAAAACTTTTACCTCTGCTTTGGACCAAGAGTATAGATAACGTCTCAACATGCCCATCCCCTGCTCTTCTGCTGCTTACAAAGCCAGCATTCGGTCTAGTGCCTCTTTGGCTCTGACTCGTATATCCTCTTTCACCGTAACACGAGGAGAGAGGGTTGTAAGTGCATCTCTTACTTTAACTAAGGTTGTCGATTTCATATTCGGACAAACTAAACGTTCTGACGCAAGATAGAATTTTTTATCTGGGCAAACCTGATGGAGCCGGTGTAAAATCCCCGACTCAGTCCCCACAATAAACTCTTTATTCTCTGAGTTCTGAGCGTAAGTAATTAATCCTGCTGTGGACCCTATATAATCGGCTTCCTGACAAATATCTTCCCGACATTCCGGGTGTACGATGACCTTTGCTAAGGGATGCGCTTCTCTGGCCCTAGAAATATCTTCTTTCGACAATCGGTCATGAGTTTTACAATATCCCGGCCAGAACTGGAGAGGACGATTAAGAATTTTTGCAGCGTAACGACCTAGATTTTCATCTGGAATAAATAAGATATCTTCTCCTTCTAATGACTGTACTACTTTTACCGCATTAGATGAGGTACAACAGATGTCGCTTTCCGCTTTGACTTCTGCAGAGGAATTAACATAACAGACCACTTGAACTCCGGGAACCCTTTTTTTATAGGCCCTTAAGCCATCGGCATCCACCATGTCTGCCATAGGGCAACCCGCGTTCAGCTCGGGCAATAGTACCATTTTATCGGGTGATAGAATGGCCGCACTTTCTGCCATGAAATGGACACCACAAAACACAATGACCTCGGCATCCGTCTTTGCGGCCTGTTGACTCAGTTGCAGGGAATCACCAACAAAATCGGCAATATCCTGAACCTCAGGTCTTTGATAATAGTGGGCCAAGATAATTGCTTTACGTTCTTTTTTAAGCGTTTCAATCTCCCCAGCTAAAGTCTGAAACAACTCTTCACTAATTGTGTGGTCCATAGGTTCCCCGCCTTCCCTAAAGTGACTGAATCTTTTCTAAATACTAGGTCATTTCGACTCACCTTGTCAAGATTTTTGTCCATGGACTTCTTCCGCTAAGATCTTTGTTTGTTGGTTTTTCGCATCCACAAAGACAACTTTCGGATTATACTGATGGGCTGCTTCATCGGTTAGCACGGCATAGGAAATAATAATGACTTGATCACCAACTTGGACCTGACGAGCCGCAGAGCCATTCAGACAAATCGTTCCGGAGTTTTTTTCTCCAGGAATAACATACGTTTCAAACCTTGCCCCATTGTTATTATTCACGATCTGGACTTTCTCATTCGGTAGAATATCTGCAGCTTCCATCAACGCGGTATCAATCGTGACACTTCCTATATATTGAAGATTTGCTTCTGTCACTGTCGCTCTGTGAATTTTAGATTTCATCATCATTCTAAACAAGGGGTTCAACCTCCATAACTTTATTATCAATCAACCGGGTAGATCCGAATCTAACCGCTAGGGCTACAAGCACTGGGTTCTCCATATTCGTTACCTCAGATAAGTCTTCCGCGTCCCTGACTTCGACATAGTCAATAATCCCCTGGCTCTCACGAGTGATTCTATCTCTTATACGAGTTTCAAGCACTCGTGCTGATCGTTCTCCTGCTCGCCATAACATTTCCGCCTCATTAAGGCTCTGGGACAGAATCAACGCTTCCTGACGTTGTTCTGAAGTTAGAAAAACATTGCGTGAGCTTAAGGCCAGTCCATCTTGTTCACGGACAATCGGGACTGGAATAATCTCAACTGGAAGATTAAGATCTTTTACCATCCGCTGGATGATCAGATATTGCTGATAATCCTTCTGCCCGAAAAAGGCGAAATCGGGTTGGACAATATGAAACAACTTACTAACAACCGTCACTACGCCACGAAAATGTCCGGGACGCTTTGCTCCGCAGAGTACTGAATCGAGTTGACCAACTTCTACATAGGTGACCATCGGGCGAGGATACATTTCCGCAGAGGTTGGATGAAAGAGTGCATCTACTCCTGCAATTTCTACTAAATGGGCATCTCGCTCTAGATCTCTTGGGTAACTCGAATAGTCTTCATTAGGACCAAACTGTAATGGGTTGACAAAAATACTCAGCACGACAAAGGATCCGGATTGTTTGGCCCGCTCAACTAAGGCTAAATGTCCCTGATGCAGATAACCCATGGTAGGTATAAATGCGATTTTCTTTCCCTGCCTTCGTTCCATAGCAACTATTTCACGTAATTCAGAAATATATGAAGTTCTCTTCAAATCTATCTCTACCTTTCTTAATAACCTAATGCCCAAAGTCGTTAATTCGGCTTTTTAAGTAAACGCTTCAACAACTTTAATTCTTCCGGCGAATAGCTTAATCCCAGCTGGGCTTTCTTGTTTTCTCCCAGTACTAAAGCTTTTAACCCTAATTTCTGATAAATCTCGACGAGTTTTGAGGGCATGTGGTCTAAATGACCTTGTACTACTTGGGCATCCCCGCGGGCAATCGGTCCAGTCAATGCTTGAGGTAATCCTACCTGTTCTAAATTAAAAAGAGTTCCTCTCATCAAGGGCAACAACGAGGCCAAGGCCTCCTCTGCTTGAATTCCCGCTTCAGCAAAAAGCTCTACTGCCAAAGAAGCTAGCACCACTAAATAATTAGAAGCTACCACCGCACCCGCATGATAAAGTGATTTCTGAGCAGCTAAAATAGGATGTGGAATTCCACCTAAATCTTTGACGATTCTCTCCCCCAGTTCAGGGTTGTCTCCTTCGATCCCAAAATGAGTTCCCGAAAGAATGTTCAAGGCCTTCTCTACACTCGCAAATGCCTGAAGAGGATGTAACGATAAGCATTGTATGGGCAAACCTGCTTCGACACGCAAAACATCCGAAGAGATTGATCCAGAACAGTGAATCCATACCTGTCCAGGTCTTATGAGTTTTTTTGTGACCAGATTCTCTGCAACCGTTCGAATCATCCCATCCTGAGTTGTAAGAAACAAAACATCTGCCGCAGGAACAAGTTCGTCTAAGGGGAGATGATAAATTTTCAAATAACTACTAAATCGCTCATACGAGAGACTACTTCGAGTATGAACCCCTATACATTCGTGCCCCGCTTCTTCTAACCTTACAGCCAAGGCAGTACCTACGATTCCAGCTCCAATAATTCCAAATTTCATCTCGACCCTCCAATTCACTATATTAAAATAAAAAATACCCTCACAAACGTGAAGGTACTTTCCTTTTCCCCTCCGTCTCGGTCATCTCGATCCAAGCGGGTTTTTCATATTCGGTACGGGCATGAGTTTCGTGCCTGTACCATTTATCGCAGTTGAACTTTCCCCCTAAGCAGTACAACTCTTTCGATATCGTCTGCTAATTAGGCTGTCGTTGTAGGTTCGCTAAGTCTAGAGCCCTACTATATGAGAGGATGCACTTTTCCTTCTCCTGATACATCTGTAATGGATCTTCCCGATGGCAACACAAGTTTCGGTGAAATCTCTCGCAAAGGAGCAAGGACAAAAGCCCGATCTTCCAGATAAGGATGAGGTAGCGTTAACTCTTCAGATTCACTTACTCTATTATCATAAAGAAGAAGGTCAATGTCAATTGTCCTAGGACCCCAATGCAATTTACGCTCGCGTCCAAGCCTGAGTTCAATTTCTTGGCAAGCATGAAGCAGGTCTACGGGTTCTAGGGTTGTTTCAACTTCTATAACCTGATTCCAGTACAAAGGTTGGTCCATGACCCCCCAAGGCTCTGTTTCATATATTCTTGAAGTGTTTACAATCTTTATCGTTGGGCTCATTAAAGCCGAAATTGCCTCTTCTAGATAATAGGCTCGGTCCCCAAGATTACTCCCCAACCCTAAATAAGCCCTCATACTCTCTCTCCCGCCTCACGCCAAATTTCCACAGAAACATCTCTGAAAATCCCAGAAATTGGGGCCTGAGGTTTATGTACTTCGACCCGTATAGATGCACAGGAGAACTGGGCTAAGACACGTTGTGCTATCTCTTCCGCTAAACGTTCTACCAATTGATGCCGATCTTCAGTAACGCAAGCCTTAATAACTTGATAGACCTCTCCATAGTGAACAGTATCACCCACCTGGTCCGAAGAACCGGCCTGGCGCAGATCCAAAAAAATGTCCATATCGATTAAAAACCGCTGCCCCAAAACTTGTTCCTCTGGCAATACTCCGTGGTATGCATAAAATTCTAGGCCGCGAAGGTGGATGGCGTCATGCCCCGACATAATGAACCCCTCTCTGTCCTCGAACAATGGCATCTGCCATTTGCACTGCCCTACTATTTGCTTGGACATCGTGGACACGTATGATATCTACCCCTGAAACAACCCCGAGAACGCTGGTTGCAAGTGTCCCCTCTAATCGCTCATCCACCGTTTGGTTCAATGTCTTTCCAATCATAGATTTGCGAGAAGTTCCTAGCAATACTGGATGTCCCAGAGTTCTGAATTCCGCCAATCGGGCCATAACTTCCAGGTTTTGCTCTGTTGTTTTCCCGAATCCGATTCCCGGATCCACAATAATTTGATCTCCAGATAATCCCTGGGCTTCAGCGAGTTCAATACTGTTTCTTAGAAAAGTCAATATATCTCCCATGAGATGGCGATAAGCGGTCCCCTGTTGATTATGCATCACAATTACAGGGGCCTGATAATCTCCAACGACCCTGGCCATGTCCGGGTCTTTCTGCAATCCCCAAACATCATTAATCATATGAGCACCTGCTTCAAGTGCTTTGGCAGCGACGCTAGCCTTATAGGTGTCTACCGAGACTGGAATTGTCACCCGCTCTAGAAGCATTTTAAGTACTGGTTCTAAACGACACCATTCTTCCTCAGCACTCACCGCCTCATGCGTTGGTCGCGTTGACTCCGCACCGATGTCTAAAATATCGACGCCTTCCTTAACCATTCGTTCTGCTTGTAAGATTGCATCTTCAATATTGAAGTACCTACCCCCGTCAGAGAACGAGTCCGGAGTAACATTTAAGATTCCCATGACCAAAGTACGTTCTCCTAGCTTCAACTCCAAGCCACGACAATTTAAGATGCGTGTTTTAGAAGGTTCCAAAGCTGAGATTAACTGCTTAAGAGCATGCCCGATCGTCTTTAGCCCAAAAGGCTGGGCCAACACTTTACTTGCGAGATGTTCAAGCTGCCGAGTCGTACCAAGCAGCATAACATCTGTGGTCTCCACTTTATTGGTAATCACATCCCGGTGTACCGCCGCATCTCCGCCAACCGATAACATCTCTTGCTTAAGAATATGGGCTACGCGTAAAGGGACCTGCTCTAATTTAATTCCACGTCCTAATGCCTTCCCCGCCATATGAGCAATTCCTCCGGGGTCTGATCCAATTTGTTTTAAGGCCATTTTAGCTTCTACTAAATTATCTAAAGTAATCCACCGCATACTATAGGTTTGCATTGTATGCCCCTCCCCTTAATACATAATCTGTTTCATCGCATAGTTAAATTTGTAACATAGGGTTTGAGCTGAACAATGCCGACAATCTCTGGCCCAATCGTCCGCAAGGGCTAATGCTTCTCCTAAAAGTGTCAAATTGTCCTCCGGATGCCGTCGGTGTTCTCGAATTCCTCTCAAAATCACTTGAATATCTTCAGAACTAAATCCACTTGCTTCAAGCAACGGGAGAGCCAACCGCGCACCTGCCTCTGCGTGATCTTCCCCAGTTTGATATTCTACCCAACGTCCAATATCATGAAGAAAGGCTGCTGCATATACTATCTCTTTTGGTAGTATCACTTCTCCTTTTTCGAGTATATATGAGTAAGCAACCCGAGCAACATTTAACCCATGGTCGAAGCCATGCTTACAAAACCGACGTTCCTTTTCCAATCCTACGATTCTTTCCATGTAGCAGATATAATCTTCATGTTCTATTAGCTGGTTGACGCGAGCCATCGAATTTAAAATATTGTCCCACTCCCAACATTTTATCACGTCTGCTAAATATCAGATTTAGTGCTAGAGTAAAAGCCCTGGGATTCACCCAAGGCCATACGTCCCTCTTTGAACAATCGCATGATTAGTGCTAGATCGTCCAAAATCATCAACGCGAAACGTCCATATTCATAATATTATGATTTCTCCAGGACAAAGTCAATTACCTGCATGAAAATATAAAAAATTTTAACTATTTTAACATTAGGGGACAATCGGTTTTGCTTTCTTAAATACATACGCCCCCTTGTAGGATGGGATACTCAAGGTTTTCCTAGTTATGCTTACTGTCTGGCCATTTTGTTTCAGTGTTGCGGCTTCTAGTTTGGAAAAATAATCCAACAAGGTATCTTGATCCCCGATCGCATCCAATTCGTAGGGAATTCCCTCAGTATGATTTATGGGTATTGTGTTCACCAAAATGGTCGAACTACCACTCAAAACAATGGCTGTCGAGCCAACAATCCGCTGACCGTTGATGCTGATTGCCTCAGCACCAGCGAATTTCAAGGTGTTAATCAGTCTAGCAATGTCATCTGGGCTAAGCGGAAAGAGGGCTTTTTGGCTGCGATCGTCAATGCTAATCTGAATTCCTGGCCCCTCAACTGCTTGGATACCTTCAAGAATCTGCAATTGCTTCAGTTGAGCAAGTAGTTGAGGATCTGTTCCTACCTTTTTCCTAGCCGCATCCAATTGTTCTAATAAGACCCGATGATCTTCCTGAAGTTTAACATTTTGCGCCTGAGAATTGGAGAGTACCGATTTCATTTGGCCCATGCGCTCTGTACTAATTTGTTCCGCAGCCGATACATTTTTTTGGGTTTGTGCTTGAAGAGATATCAAAAAGCCAAGGGCAATCGCCACCAAGGTGACGGGCAAGGCTAAACTTCTTTTCCAACGGTGCATCATGTTCCCTCCTTAACGGGTTCAGCATAATGATAATCTCGCAATCTGCCAGCCGGAATCACAACCTCATCTAGTACCTCAAGTTTACGCGTAATTCCATATTGTTGTTGAAAATCCCCAAGTTTATCCCAACCATAAAACTTAAGAGCAGCTGATAAATTATTCGTGTCGCCAATAGCCTCAATTACATAAGGTGGCATTTGACGAGTCCCATTAATCTGAATATAAGATCCTCCACAGAATACCTCAGTATATGTCGTTACACGCTGGCCATTTACAGCAATCGCTTCCGCACCACCGTTCCACAGGGCGTTGAAGATCTCACGAATGTATTGTTCATGAATTAAAAAGTTATTGGGATCCTCTTGCCCAGTCGCCGCGCGTTTTGAATCATCAAGTGTTATCCGTATTGCAGGGCCACTAACTGTAAGCACACCAGCATTCATTTGAGCCTCTTGAAGTTGTTGATATGCTAAGGTTGATGCGCTTTGACCCTGAAGGTACTTTGCCAATTCCTGCCGGATTCTTTCATTATCTTCGGAGATCTGCTGATTCTCTTGTTCCGTTTGAATGAGACTAGGTATTGCCGTTTCCTGTCGTGTCGCCTGACTACCAGCAGCTCCCTGGGTTTTGAGCAGAATAACAAAAAGAAATCCTATTAAGATAGAAGCCAACCCTAGTAAAGACCGTTCTTTTTTTTCCAGCTTCATCTAGAACACCTCCATAGAGTATCTACTTCGGAAAAAGGACACCCCTGCGGGCGTCCTTATTGCTTATACCAATCAGAAAGTATACATTTCGGGTGGCATAAGTGCAACTAAGCAGCTACCTTCGCCAAGGCTTGGTGCCTGCCAAGTTTTCTTTATTCACTCAACCATTCATCGCCAACTTTGCGATAGTTTATCAGTTCTTCCGGCTTAAAATATAGTGCAATCTCTCGCTCAGCGCTTGTTACGGAATCCGATCCGTGGATCACATTACGACTAATATCCATCGCATACATTCCTCGGATGGAGCCAGGATTGGCGTTCGCTGGATTCGTTGCCCCCATGAGCTCGCGGGCTAAAGCCACTACGTTTTTCCCTTCCCACACCATCGCAACGACCGGGGAAGACATAATGTATGTGACGGTCGGTTCGAAGAACCCTTTGCCTTTGTGTTCTGCATAATGTGCTTCCGCCAAGGTTCGATCCACTTGAAGCAACTTCATTCCAGCAAGCTTGAAGCCCTTTTCCTCGAAGCGTGCAATTACTGCTCCAACTAACCCCCGCTGAACCGCATCCGGTTTCAGCATAATAAATGTTCTCTCCATAGAGTATATTCTCCTCTCATCATTGGGCTTTATTCGATTTTATTTAATTCATCTTCTAGAGTATGCTGAGGTAACTGTGTAGCTTGTTCGCTTTTATGTTCAATCGTATTTTGCGAATCCTCCACGGTCTTTTCTAGGTTTATTGAAACCTCGGTGTGATCTTCTGCTTTTGCTGGGACATCAAACCTAGCCATCAAGGCGGCAAAAGCCGTGACATCAAGTGTCTCTTTCTCCATCAATGCTTCGGCAATAGCATGTAATTTATCAATATTTTGCCGAATTAGATTTTGAGCCTTCTGATAGCAGTCATCAATAATGCGACGAGCCTCTTTATCAATTGCATAGGCTACAGTATCGCTATAACTACGGTCACGGGAAATATCTCGTCCGAGAAAAACCTGTTCTTCTTTGTGACCAAAGGTTAGCGGACCAAGTTCCTCAGACATCCCCAACTCGGTTATCATTTTACGAACTATCCCTGTAGCCCGTTCTAGGTCATTTGAGGCGCCTGTGCTGATTTCATGAAGAACTACTGCTTCTGCGACACGTCCGCCAAGTAGCATAGTCACTTGGTCAAGCAATTGGGATTTAGTCATGTAATTACGATCTTCTTTAGGAAGAAGAAGTGTATATCCTCCAGCCCTTCCGCGCGGGATAATCGATACCTTGTGCAAGGGGTCCGTATGAGTGAGCAGTTCACCCAGTAAAGCATGCCCTGCCTCATGATAAGAGACAAGTTTTCTCTCGAACGCACTTATCACCCGACTCTTTTTCTCTGGTCCCGCAATAACCCGTTCAATTGAATCTTCCATTGTCTGCTGTCTAATTTGAGTTTCACTCCGCCGAGCTGAAACAAGTGCCGCTTCATTAATCAAGTTAGCTAGGTCCGCGCCAGTAAAACCGGAGGTTCGTCGAGCAATAATCTCAAGATCAACATCCTTCATCAAAGGCTTACCCTTCGCATGGACTTTAAGAATCTCTTCTCGCCCTTTTACATCTGGAACATCGACAACTACTTGCCTATCAAAACGACCCGGGCGCAAGAGGGCCGGATCAAGGACATCTGCTCTGTTTGTTGCTGCGATGATAATAACTCCATCATTACCGTTAAAACCATCCATCTCCACAAGAAGCTGGTTAAGAGTCTGTTCACGTTCATCATGCCCGCCACCTAAGCCAGCACCTCTTTGACGCCCAACAGCATCGATCTCATCAATAAATACAATACACGGGGCACTCTTCTTAGCCTGTTCAAACAAATCACGAACCCGAGAAGCTCCAACCCCGACAAACATTTCCACAAAGTCTGAACCACTGATGCTAAAAAATGGCACTCCTGCCTCCCCAGAAACAGCTCGGGCAAGTAGAGTTTTACCTGTTCCGGGAGGACCGAAAAGCAATACCCCGGTTGGAATCTTAGCTCCTAATTCATTAAACTTTTTAGGGAATTTCAAGAATTCAACGACTTCCTGAAGTTCTTCTTTAACCTCATCTGCACCAGCAACATCAGCAAAGGTTACCTTCTTCTTGTCCTCTCCGACCAGACGTGCTTTACTCTTGCCAAACTGCATCACCCGGTTTCCGCCGCCCTGGCTCTGTTGCATCATAAAGAAAAACAAAGCCACTATGACCAATATCGGGAGCAATGTAGACAGGAGGCCGAACCACCACGGAGACTCCGCGGGAGGTGTTAAAGTTAAAGGAAGTCCATGGGAGTATAAATCCGCCGTTAGTTGTGGATCACTAGCAAACCCAATTACCTCATGCTTTGTGTCATCCTTCATCGTTACCGTATACTTAATGGTATTGTTGTCAATAACACCGTTGACATCCTTAACTTGGTCCTCAACAACAGCTCTTTTAAAAGTGTTGTAATCCATTGCTAGATCTTTATTAACGGGAGGGGTCGACCATTTTATTAACACAATTGCCATGAGAATTATAAGTATATAGATTGTTGCATTTTTAAAGACCTTCAAGTATGGTCCTCCTCTCTAGTGGGCAAATGCCTCATTAAGAAGCAATTCTATATATTATACCACGCTGTTTTGGGTTTTACAATGAATTCAAATTAGAACCCTAAACCAGACGTTTAAGTACGCAATAAACCCTTTTAGTATTCTGATCCGGTTGACACAAGTCACTTTGGCGAACACCGGGAATCCAGAGCACCTCCGCTCCAAAGGCAATCAATGGCAGTGAATTTCTTACATCAATGGATATATTTTCTTCCTGAAAAATCTTTTTCAAAGGTTTATGTCCGATACCTTGAAACCACATTTTGTCTCCTTGCCTCCGAGTACGACACACTAACCGTTCTGGAAGCTGACCTAAACGATCGTGGCTAAAAACCGCCACCTTAGTTTCGTTTTTATGGAAAGTTTCATCCTCGGAAGCAAGTTTCGATTCTTCGAACAAACCAATCTGTAATTTTGAACTCGGAAGGGAGAACCAGCATCCCATGTCCAAATTGATTTCTGGAAAGGCCCGCTCTAAGATCTGTTGGTCATTAATATTCTTGTCACTTGGCTGACCTAGAGAGACAGCGGAATAACTAAACCAAATACCTTCGTCTGTAATTTTAACAGTCATCCCTGGCAGATCCTGCTTCCAACCAGACCGTCCCTTTGAACCCATAATTTTTGTAACATAGGTAAATCCTAACCCTCGAGGTTCTTGGGTAACTAACATTGCCGCTCTGCGTAACAGTCGAGAAAGAATCGCTGCAGGCTCAGTAAAGACATCACGACTTAAGCCAATCGTACCGCCAGAATCTCTAATGTGGTATTGTTTCCAGGCCACCTCCACTTGTTGAGCTAAATATTCTTCATCCCAGCGGAGAAGTTCTCCCATACGCCCTAAAGCCTCCTGAAGTCGAGGATTGTAATCTTTCTCCAATTCAGGTAACAGTTCAAGCCGAATTCGGTTACGGATATAGACTGGTTCTTCATTTGAATGATCAAGAGCGTAAGGCAGATCCTCTCGCGCACAGTAGTCTAGAATATCTGCTTTCCTAAAGGTCAACAGGGGGCGAATTATCGAGTCTTTGGTCGGATATATTCCAGCTAAGCCTGCCGTCCCACTTCCTCTGAGTAACCTATAAAGAATCGTCTCTGCTTGGTCACCCAGATGGTGGGCTGTTGCAAGCAGGTCACATCCTTCCTTGCTCATATCCTCTCTCCAGCGAGCGTAACGCCATTCTCTGGCCGCCTCTTGGAATGATTGCCCCATAGCCTCGGCATACCTCTTTGAATCGAAACGATGCACTATACAAGGCATCTCCCACTTTGCTGCCATAGTCTGAACTAGGTCCACCTCATTATCTGACTCTTTTCGAACCCCGTGATGAACGTGCGTTAAAACTAAGGAATTCCCTCTTCTACGTTCCTCTTGTACATATCGCCAAAGGATATGACTCAATGCCATTGAGTCCGGTCCACCTGATACCGCAACCATGATTTTAGTGTTCGGGGGGATTAATTGAGGCAATACGTGTGTGCGCAGTTTTTCGTATATGTTTTTCGCCCCCCCTCTGAACCAAACGCAAAGGAACTGTTGCAATTGCTATCCCAACTGCAATTGCGCCTGCAGCAAACAACGTCTCCGTCCCTTTAGTCAAAGCCCCGATAAAATTACCTTTTACCAAAGCTAACATCGTAGAATATGCACCTGCTCCCGGTACCAAGGGAATAATCCCAGGCACTGCAATAATTAAAACAGGAACACGAAACATACGAGCTCCCCCTTCTGCCAAAAGTCCAATTCCCAGCGAAGAGAAAAAGATAGCTGTGTTCGTACCTCCAAGTGACCTGAAAACCAGCCACCCAATTGTTCCAGCCAAAGCGCCTGGCAATAAGTAACGGACAGGAACATTAAAAACCACTGCAAAAGCGAGCGCAGCGATGAAGGCAACTGTGAGTTCTGTCAGCATTCACTCCACCTCCATTGTTCAAAATAACTTTAACTTTAACTTCAACATTTACAACATTAACATTCTCTCCGTTTAAACACAACGGCATACTTAGGCCGAATGGCTAAAAATCCCACAAAACAATAAAATTATAAACTTTTTGAGTTTTTTCATCTATTTTTAAATAGCAGATCTTCTCTGCAGTTACTCGCCCTCTATGGTATGTAAAGCAATCTATACTCCTTGATTGGTATAAAGAAAACTTGGCTGGCGCCCACACGCACGAAGACACTGTCTTCGCACATATTAACCCTTCTCGCAGACACTGTCTTCGCACGAATTAACCCTTCCTGCAGACACTGCCTTCGCACGTTTTAGCCTTCTTGAAGCCTCGGTGAAGGCGACTGCCTAGTTGCACTGATGCGCTGGCCAAGGATGGCCGAGTGTCCCTGTAGCCCGAAGACACGGTCTTCGCACGTATTAACCTTCTTGCAGGATGGCGAGAAGGGACCTTCCAGAAAGTATGTAACGAAGTTATACCGTTCTGATAAGTACTAGAAAAGGCCCTGATTGCTCAGGGCCCTTAAAATCCTCTATTAATTTCAAAATATTTTTCGTCTAATTCTAGAACAAGCCGCTGACTTTCCCGGTTTTGGTATCAACATCTACTCTTCTAAAGCCAGGGTCAGAACTTGTACCAGGCATCAATGTGATGGTTCCTGCCATTGGGCAAAGGAACTTAGCTCCACCATAAACTAAAACGTCGCGAATCGGTAATCTCCAGCCTTTCGGAACGCCCTTTAAAGTGGGATCATGAGATAAGCTCAAATGAGTTTTTACCATCATCGTCGAGAAATCTGCATAATGTGAATCCGATTCGAATCTCTCAGCCTTAGCTAGCGCTTCAGGAGCCCAATCTACGCCGTCTGCACCATAAACCTCTTTAGCGATAAGCTCAACACGTTGACGGAGAGGCATTTCCAACGGATAGAGGCATTTGAAATCAACTTTTTCTTTACAAGCTTCGATGACGGCATCCGCTAATTCCAAAGCACCGTCTCCGCCTTGACCCCAGTGATTGGAGTAAGCACAACGTGCTCCCGCTTCTTTAGCAATTTTCTTAACCAAGTCAATTTCTGCTTGGGTGTCAGTGTGGAAGCCATTTAGGCAGACAACTGGAATAATTCCAGATTTCTTAACTGTCTCAAGATGATGAAGTAAGTTAGCGCACCCTTTTTCCACGAGTTCAAGATTTTCTTGAGTGTACTCTTCTGGGATTGGCCGACCCGGTACCACAGCTGGGCCGCCGCCATGCATTTTTAATGCCCGGACTGTAGCTACAAGAACGGATACATTCGGAATCAAGCCACTCAAACGGGCTTTAACATTCCAGAACTTTTCAAAACCGATATCTGCTGCAAATCCGCTTTCTGTAACATGATAATCAAACATCTTGAGGCCAAGGCGATCAGCGATGATGGAAGACTGGCCGATAGCAATATTCGCAAACGGGCCCGCATGAATCATAACAGGTTGACCTTCAGCAGTGAAACAGATCGTTGGATTAATTGTATTACGCATCCAAGCGGTCATTGCACCAGCAACTTCTAAGTCTTCAGTAGTAACCGGTTTGCCAGTCTTACTATAAGCAACAATAATTTTGCCGATCCTATCTCTCAAGTCAGGGAGATCTTTAGCAATCGCCAAAATAGCCATCAACTCTGAACCAACGGCAATTCCGAATTTGGATTGCATTTGGAAACCGTCTTTTTTACCGCCAATTCCGATGATAATATTTCTCAGGCCTTGAGCAGCAAAGTCTATGATCCAACCCATTTCTACATTCTTAGGGTCTATGTCTAAGCGCTTCAAACCCCGTTTAGCTAACTCTTCATCAGTATAGTTAGCCTCGTGCTGCATCCTAGCATTAAGGGCAACCATAGCGAGGTTGTGAGCGTTCATAATATCATTGATATCCCCGGTTAGACCCAGAGAAAACTCGGTCATCGGTATTAATAGTGCGTTACCACCACCAGCTGCTGTTCCCTTAATATTCATTGTTGGTCCGCCGGATGGTTGTCTTAACGCGCCGCCAACGTTCATGCCTCTCTTAGCAAGTCCCTCAATCAAACCTAAAGAAGTCGTCGTTTTTCCTTCGCCTAATGGCGTCGGTGTGATAGCTGTCACTTCAACATAGAAGCCATCCGGCTTATCTTTGAGGCGCTCCATCATTTTCAGGAAGTCCACTTTCGGCGTTCTTCCGTGAGGAATTAACTCATCTTTTTCCAGAGACAGTTTTTTGACCAAATCGTCAACTGTGGGCATGTTCTTTTCGGCCTCTTCGGCAATCTGCCAGTCCTGTAGTTTTGTCGCATCCCAAGCCATCTTAACACTCTCCTCAAATTAGTTTACTCTTTCCTGGAAACCCAAGAATAGAAACCTTGTCAGGATCTTTAAAAGACACAATAGTTTGATTCGCCATAAAATTCTGTTTTCCTTCTTTAATATGGAATAATTTATCTGCGGTGGAATCATAGTTGAAACCTATTTCCGCTAAACCTATCCTAATCATAGCATCTCGGAACCACTTTTTCTCTAACACATTCTTGCTCATTTTGAGACATTTCTGTCTTTTTGGGCGGGAAGCATTAAGGTAAATTCCCACCAATCCACAAATAAAGTGTCAAAACTGATCCGACACCCGATGCAATTGCCAGCGCAACCCCAAATGCTTCCACTCCACGAATTGATGCAGAAATAAGATCTTCGAATAGGGCATCCCTGACTGACGTCGTGATCGCTAAGCCAGGTGCCAGCACCATAATTGAACCAATGACTGCCAAATCGAATTGAAGCTCCGGCCAAAATTGCCTGATCGCCAGATTTGCAAGAGCAGTCACCGCACCGGCAATCGCTACCGAAACGAAGTTTAGAATCTCCTTTCTCTGAAGGAATTCCATTACAAACATGACCAATAACCCGGTAACCCCAGCCACAAAAACGGAACCCTTATGGGCTCCTAATAAATAACTGAAAGCTGCACTACCGCTAGCTCCCGCTAAAAGACGAATCCCTGTGGGATACCGCCTTGGCAAGCGATCTACCTTCAACAGCTCCTCATACGCAGTTTCAACCGTTAAGATTTCTGCTGAGAGTTGCCTTGAAATCCGGTTTACCTCTAGTACTTTAGCTAGGTTAAATCCACGGTGATGAATTCGGACAACGCGAGTATGTGTCTTCAACCCCTGGTTTATTGTACAAAATATCCCTTGAGGAATTGCAAAGACGTCCGCGGTTTGCGCTCCACCTGCCAGGGCCATGCGTATCATGGTCTCCTCAACACGAAAGGTCTCTCCACCATTCTCTAAAATCAATTGTCCCGCCAACAGGACCAGATCAGCAACATCCGCCATATGAATTATCACTCGTTCCAATAGTTTTTTCGAATAACAAGAATGATTCCATCATCATCCAAGGCTCCCCCACTTAGCTCTCTGGCTTCCTGTCCAATGAGATCGGCGATTTCCTGAGATTTGTTAAAGGTTGTTTTCTCCAAATAGTCTTGAATCCAATCCGTACCTTCTTTTAAAACATCTTGCACCCCATCCGTTAATAAAATCAACGTTTCTCCACTCTGCATCTCTGTCTCAATAACCGGCGTGTCAATTTGGTTTAAGATACCTGCTGGAAGGCTGGATGAGGCGAAAGATTTCACTCCGTCAGGTGTGATTAAATAGGAGGAAGAAGCTCCCACTTTAATGAGTTTCAGATCGGCTGATTCTAAGTCAAGAATTGCCATATCAATCGTTACGAAACTTTCTTCGGGGGAACGCAGCACCAAGATGGAGTTAAGTGCCTGAATTGCACCCTCTGGATCAAACCCTGTCGTCAGGAGCTGCTCAAGGAGGGTCAACGCCGTTGCACTCATCTTAGCCGCGCTTTCTCCCACACCCATCCCGTCACTTAGAATAAAAGCATGCTGTGTTGTAGCGAAAGCTATAGAGGCATAATTGTCCCCACTCATAGCATTTCCAGTTTTCGTAAATGTGGTTACACCTACGTCAAGAAAATGGCGACGACGGCGAGCTAAATTTGATGGCTTTACTACTTCCCAGTTATGCTGGGTGTGCAGCTCTTTAGCAAGATTTCCTATAACTTGCGAGACGTTGAGGAACTGACGAGACAATGCTTCCTGATTCAAGACTAGACGTCGACGCCACGTCTCCTGACTCTTTTCTTGTTCAATTATGAATTGCACACCTAACAACATTTCCTTTAGTCGTCCGCAATGACGTTTCCATTCGACTGGTAGATTCTTCAATTTAACATCAGCTTGGCTCTCGATCATTCCAAAAAGTTCGAAGAAAATATGGTATGTTTTATAAAATTCTCGGTTCCAGCAAGCATCCATAGTTGGGCAAGAATGACAGACACGTTCTACCAACACGTTCATGAGTTCCGGAATTTCCGGGCGCATCTCAAATGAATCTGCTTCAGCAGCCTGATAGCTTAGAGCAATCTGATCAAAGATCTCTGCCAAAGCCTTTACTTTCGAGACGGTTGTTTCAACCTCTGGAATCACCTTTGGTTTTAAAAAATCCTTTTGGGGAGTTGCTCCCGGCCATAGAAAAAAAAGTAAAAGACCGACTGTTGATGAAATTAGTTGTGTATATATTGCCTCTTGCCGCAAAAAGACTGTTAACATTAACATAACTGCAATAAAAGCTGTTCCAATTCCGATCTTGCCAAATCGGCGAAATGCACCTGTGCAAAATCCAGCCAAACCATAAATTCCAGCATCCATGAGGTTTTGGGTATTTAAGGTTAATTGAGGCATAAAACCAAGAATTCCCCCGACACCCGCTGAAGTCCCCGCTCCATACCGCTCCGATATAAATAGAGTAAAGAAACTTAACAGAACCACGGAGAAATTAACGCCTATAACTTGAACGCCTTGTAGGCCACTGATTACCCCAATGAGGATAAAAAGCCAGGCAATTCCTTGTTCACGCTGGAATTCGCCCCTCCAAATGGCCTCCTGATGGCCCATCGCAAACCAGAAAATAATTGCAAACCCTCCTGCCAGGACACTATGAAGACCGACTGTTA